>CAUZTK010000259.1:0-5591 GCA_963582395.1 Planctomycetota bacterium
GCTGCGACTCTTTCTGCGCGGCCTCCTTCATCTTGCGTTCGGTCCGCTCAAGTCGCGACGGCAACCGTCCCGTCACCTGCAACACGCTCCAACCCAATTGTTCCGGCGACAGCGGCCGAAGCGCGGCCACGGAAAATCGGGACGGATCGGGCGAGTCTTGATCGGCGTTCGGTAGACGGCTCGACCGCTGGTAGGCCCGTGTCAGGGCGATGTCACGAAACATTCCACGAATGTCGTAGTCGGTTTCCTTCAGTCGATCGGCAAGCAATCGCAACAGACTGGGGTGCGACGGCGGGTTGTCGGGGTGGTGCATGTCTAGCGGGTGGACGATCCCCCGTCCGAGCATCACAGACCAAATGCGGTTGGCAATGTTGCGGGAGAACCCTCTCGTCTCGCGCCGCGGCAGGAATTTGGCCAGCCGGGCTCGGCGGCTGTATACCGGAACCCCCATCTGATCTTTCTTCGGCTTGACTTTGTATTTCTGATCTTTCAGCAATGGCGGATCGGCGATCATCTGGCCGCTGGGCAGCCGGGGGTTGGTCTCGTCCTCTATTCCGGTGAAGGCCGACGTGAACGAGACGTCACCCTGGGCCTTCTCGGTGACGAAGTTCAGCTTGTTGGCCCCGTCGTGGAAGTGGTCCAGCCTGCTGACAAACGCATAGAGACCGTAATAGTCAGCCTGGTGATAGGCCTCGATCCGTGGATCATCGTGACACTGAGCACACTGCAGATCCGTTCCCAACATGAGCCGGCCAATGTCACGGGCCACCAGGTGCGACTCGACGTCACGGACCAGGTAGAACTTGGCCGCCGCCCCGTCGGTCTTGTCGGTGCCATCGCTGCCGAGCATCTCGCGGACCAGTTGGTCCCACGGCTTGTTCTGCCGGAACGACTCCGCCAGCCAGTTCCGCCACTGGGGAGCCTTGATGTCGTAGGAAGGGATCGTCGCGATTCGACGTTCAATCAGCATCGCGTCAAAGACACGGGCCATCTGTAGAGCGAATTCAGGACGGGCCAAAAGCCTGTCCACCAGTTTTGGTCGCTTGTCACCTGCGGAATCGTCCAGGAATGCCTTGACTTCTTTGACCGTCGGCACGACACCCACTAAGTCCAGGTACACCCGTCGCACGAACTCGGCATCATCGGACGGACCGGCCACGTTCGTACCACTCTGACCACAGGCCGCCTCGATGATCTGGTCGATCTGCTCTGGAAACGGTTCCTCGGCTCGGCCGATGCGAAGCGCCCCCACAGTCAGCACCGCGGTCATCGCCAGGAAGATTTTGTAGTGAAGGTCTAGACACTTGGGCATCTGAGTTCCCCTAACCGCAAACGCTTCCACTCGAATACGCCACACATGATACAGGATGGATTACGTCCGTGTCAAAGTCGGGAGCGCTGCTGGGGAGATCGGGTGTTGCTGACGGCAGGGTGGACTCTTGCGGTCCTATCATCGCAAAACTGCGAGAGAATCGGCGCGCTGATTTGTGCATGTTCCAACAGTCGTCGTACGTCCGCAATCAATGGGTATGCCCACAATTGATAGAGATTTGGCACAACAGTACTACCCAAATTCCGATAAATGCAGAGTTCAAAGGATCATTTCCACAAGCAAGTCCTACCAGATCACCCACCCACGCCCAAACCCTGTCTCAAACCCGCTATCCTCTTTGGATCGAAACCTGTCTGTTCCAGCCGCTTGACGGCTGTTATAATGAAATTGTAGTAGTATTGGTGCCGCGGGCGCCGAAAGGAACGGGGCCAAGGGCTCGGCAGGGCTGAACGGATATGCGGTTGGTGGTTTTGACGACGTGCCTGTGGGCAGGAGGGCTTCTGCTGCCGGGATGCCTGACACCGTTGAGCACCCGGTTTCCATCTCTGGTTCCGAGCCATCCGAGTGTGGAAACGCGGTCGTTTCAGCGGCACGACCCCTTCCCCGACCGACGGTTGGGACCGGACACACAGGTTCGGCCGCGTGGTTTTAACAATCCGCGAACCGAACCGCGGCGGGCACAGGAAGAAAGGCTGTTTCAAGGAAACACCCAGCAACGTCAGGGCCCCGCAAACGCGCCCGACATCCGCGGTTCGAGGTACCAAGATTCGGTCCGATATTGATCGCCCTCTCGAATGTTGACAAAGAGGCCGCGTCGTTTTTCGGGGGGGGATAGACCGGGACAAGGCATCTTGGCGCGGCCGCGAAAAACTCCGTCGCCGGAAGTGAATCGCCGGCAACGTTTTGTGGGAAGGTCACCCATGTGCCGAGTCGCTGTTTTCTGCGAAGATCTGCTTCTAGGCGGTACGGTTCTGGTGTGCGGTCTCGCTCAGCCGGGACTGCTTGAAGTCCCCACAAATGCCGCGCAGAAGGTTCCCCGGACCGTCGAGACCAGCGGTCTGGAACTGGTCACTCCCGAAACTCAGCAAAGCATCGACCGCGGACTAGAATATCTAGCCCAGCGACAACACGACGACGGTTCCTTCGGTTCGGGACGCCGTTACCAGCGAAATGTGGCGGTCACGGCCCTGTGCGGGATGGCATTCTTATCGGCGGGTCATACGCCCGGCCGGGGAAAATACGGCCGGGGCGTTCAGAAAACAATTAAGTTTATTGTGTCGCGGACGATGCCGAACGGGTTCATTGTCGATGATTCCAGCAAGTCGCAAGGTCCGATGTATGGCCACGGGTTTGCGACGCTGTTTCTGGCCGAAGTTTACGGGATGTCGCGGAGAAAGGAACTCCGGCCGGCGCTGGAAAAGGCGGTCCGGTTGATCGTGAACACCCAGAACAAGGAAGGGGGATGGCGCTATAACCCCGAACCCAAGGAGGCTGACATCTCGGTGACGGTCTGCCAAATCATGTCGCTGCGGGCGGCCCGCAATTGCGGAATTTACGTGCCCAAAAATACGATCGACAAGTGCATCGAATACGTCAAGCGCAGTCAGAATTCGGACGGGGGCTTCGCCTATCAACTCACACGTCAAGCCGAGAGCCTCTTTCCGCGTTCGGCTGCGGGAGTCGTCGCGCTTTACAGCGCGGGCATTTACGAAGGACGTGAAATCGAGCGTGGTCTCAGTTATCTTAACCGTCATCTTCCGCGGGGCGACCTGTTCCGCCGCGTTGAGAACCATTACTACTACGGCCATTACTACGCCGTGCAGGCGATGTGGCATGCCGGCGAAAGCCACTGGAGACGATGGTATCCCGCCGTTCGCGACGAACTACTATTGCGGCAACGACGGCAAGGCAGTCGAGCCACCGGGGCTTGGATCGATACCAGTTATTCGAACGAGTATGCCACCGCGATGGCGTGTCTGATCCTACAGATGCCGAACAACTACCTGCCCATTTTCCAGCGATGAATCTTACACCACCGGTTAATGTTTTGCGATTTCCGACCACGATGCCGAACATGAGTTCAAAAAAATCCTGCGCAAATTGGTCAGAAAAACTGCCAAGGGCATCAAGAAAGGTTCGTGTCAGAGGGAGAGAAGGGGAGCTGGAGAGAGGGGGAGATGCGAAGGATTTGTCTCTGTCTCTCCTCGTCTCTCCCTCTCAATCTCTTGGCAGCTTAACCAAAATCAGCTTTGTGACATTCCCTGTTTGGTTCCGGCTCCGCCGGGTTGGGATTACGCTTTTTTGGGTGTTTTTCTTGCCGTCGGCCGCGTTTGCCCAAACGGCTGTCGAAGACGAAGCCAACGTCGTCGATCTCCACAATCGTCGGCATGCCGGACCGCTCAAGCAGCTCTCGAAAGACTTTTTGACGCTCGGCCATCGTCCGCGGCACAAATTCGAGACGTCGGAACTGCTGCGGCTGACGTTTCTGAAACGGCGTAGGCGTTCCGTTCTCGACGGATCGTTTCTCTTTTTGGACAACGACGACCGGTTGGCCGTACAGCCGGAGAGCATGGACGACGAGAACCTTTTCGCCGTCTGGACGAAGTTTCCCGCCTGGCCGAAGCTGCGGATTCCACTGGAGACGATTCGTGGAATGATCTTCGAGAATCACTCGGCCGGCCGCCGCGTCGTCACCGCTTTGCTCGAGCTCCGCAATAAGAACGACACCGTGATCCTCAAAAATGGTGATCGGGTCAACGGCGAGTTGCTGACGATTCAAGCCGGCTCGTTGTCGCTGGAGGGCGTCGTCGGAAAGATCCAAATTGAACGAAGTGCCGTACGCGGCGTGGCGTTGAACTCGGAGTTGATCAGTTTTCCCAAGGTCGTCGGCAAACGGGTTCTGCTGACGCTCAGCGACGGCTCGAGATTGACGGCAACCGACGTCAGCCTGCAAGCGAACGGGCTAATTTCCGTCGACGCGGCCTTTGGCGGAAAACTGAAATTTCCGGTTTCAGACGTCATTTCGCTGCAGTTTCTCGGCGGACGTGCCGTTTACGTCTCCGATTTAGAGCCGGTCGAATATCGTTTCACGCCGTTTTTAGCGACCCGTTGGAGTCTCCGCAACGACCATAACGTCACCGGAGGGCCGTTGCGGCTGCGCGGCCGCGAATTCGCCAAAGGGCTCGGCATGCACAGCCAAAGTACAGTCAGCTACGTTCTGGACCAACGTTATCAGCAGTTTCAAGCGACCGTCGGCATCGACGATAGCACCGCCGGTCAAGGAAGCGCCACGTTTGCCGTCGAAGTGGACGAAAAACGGGTCTTCACCAGCGATTCGTTGACCGGAAACAGCGCCCCGCTTTTGCTTCCCCCGATCGACGTGACCGGCGGCCGCCGGCTGACACTGATCGTCGGCTTCGGCCAGTTCGGCGATATCCAGGACCACGCTAACTGGTGCGACGCGCTTCTAATCCGGCAAAGCGGCGGTCGTGATTGAACAACAGCGTTCCACCCCGCCGTCAGAGGTTCAGGCGGCCGTACGATTCCAGATAATCGATCACCTGCTGGGCGAGTTGGTCCACGCTTCGGCTATCAGCATCGAGCACAATTTCGGGATTTTCGGGAGCCTCGTAGGGGTCGTCGATGCCCGTAAATCCCTTGATTTCACCGGCGCGGGCTTTTTTGTAAAGACCTTTGGGGTCGCGCTTCTCGCAGGTCTCCAGCGATGCGTTCACGTAGATTTCGATGAACTCTCCGTCGCTGAGCAACTGCCGAACGGCATCTCGGTCGACTTTGTAAGGTGAAATGAAAGCGGTCAGCGTTAACTGTCCGGCGTCGCAGAAAAGTTTGGCAACTTCACCAATCCGCCGAATGTTCTCGGCCCGATCTTCGGGGGAAAACCCGAGGTTCTTGTTCAGTCCGTGGCGGACGTTATCGCCGTCAAGCACAAGCGAGTGCTTGCCCATCGAATGCAGAATGTGATCAACCGTATTGGCAACGGTGCTTTTCCCACACGCGCTCAAACCGGTCAGCCATAACACGGCCCCTTTGTGACCGTTCAATTCAACCCGCTGCTGTTTGGAGACCTGATGTTCGTGCCAGGTGATATTGGTAGATTTTTGCTTCGACATTTCGTTTCACTCTCCGTTGTCGGGATGGTGCCTCGATTTGTGCCGCATTTTCGGCGGAAGCGCTGCACAGGGAATATACCGCTCGCAGTTGGGTTTTATACATTTAATAGTAACCCGAAGCGTAAGCG
>CAUZTK010000260.1:0-5542 GCA_963582395.1 Planctomycetota bacterium
GTTATCTGCACCGCTGCGCGGAAAAGATCGGCGAAAACCTCTCTCCGCCGCAGTGGATTCCCTATACCGATCGGATGGATTATCTGGCCGGCATGAACATGAATCTGGGGTTCTCGCTGGCGGTTGAAAAGCTTGTCGGGATGGATGTTCCCGAAAAGGCGATGACGCTGCGGATCATCATCGCCGAGCTGAATCGCATCGCCAGTCACTTGGTCGGCATGGGGGCTTACGGTCTAGACTTGGGCAGTTTCAGCCCGTTTCTGTACGCCTTTCGGGAACGGGAAATCGTCCTTGATCTGTTCGAAGAAGTCTGTGGGGCCCGGCTGACGTACAGCTACCTGACCATCGGCGGGGCCACGCACGATCTACCCGAACAGATCACCATCCCGCCCGGCCTGGCCTCTTTGACCCGGCACAAACCTGACATGAAGCTCAGTTGGCTCGAGGCGACCCGCATCTTCCTCAACTGGCTCGAGCCGCGAATTGATGAATACCACACGCTGTTGACCCGCAACTTGATTTTTATCAAACGCACAGCCGGCATCGGTGTTCTCTCGCGGGAGATGGCGATCGGTTTCGGTTGCACAGGACCGGTACTGCGGGGCAGCGGCGTCGATCACGACCTGCGCCGTGACGGCGAGCCGATCTACACTCGCATGTACGATAGCTACGACTATGACGTCCAGTTCGCCCCGTTCGCCGACGTCCCTCCGGAGGTCGAGCTCGGTGACAACTGGTGCCGGTTCTATGTCCGCATGCGCGAAGTGATCGAGTCGATCAAGCTGGTCCGCCAGGCGATGGACCGCTATCCAACGGCCGAGGGCCCCTACCGCCTTCCGTACAAACTCAACGCCAAACTGCCCAAAGACGAGTGTTACCTCGAAACCGAATGCCCCCGCGGGCAAATGGGGTTCTACATTGTGGGTGACGGCAACGCCGAACCATTTCGGGCCCGCGCCAAAAGTTCCTGCTTCTGTAATCTCTCGGTCACGCCGCCGCTGTGCGCCGGTTTTCTGCTGGGCGACATCCCGGCCGTCGTCGGTTCGCTCGACGTGGTCATGGGGGAGATTGACCGGTAGACGCCATTTGACCTGACCACCTGATCGCCGAAGGGAAGCCTCAAACGTTTTTCTCAAAGCGAGCCGGCCGCCTGGACGGAGCCCAAATAACCCGGCGAGATGCCGCTTGCGGCTTAGCGGCCCGCGCAACTTGGCTGTCTTGGGGGATGGGATATTCGGGGACGAAGTCCTTGCTTGACGATACAGACCATGGTGCGCGACTACACAACCGAAAGCCTCTCGCACGACCCCATTCACGGATACATTCCATTCATCTCGCCGGCCGGACTACCGGAAGGTGAAGTCGCCGAACAGCAGATCATCGACCATCCGTGGGTTCAGCGGCTGCGGCAGATCCATCAACTGCAGACGGCCTGGTGGGTCTTTCCCTCGGCCGAGCACATGCGGTTCCAGCACGTGCTGGGGGCGATGCATCTGGCATCCCGGGTCCTCGAGCAGTGGTACGATTCGCTGTGCGACTCGTGCCAAGACGTACCCTCCCGGGCCTACGTCGAAAGTCTGCTGCGAATGGCGGCACTGTTGCACGACGTCGGTCACGGCCCGTTTGGCCATTTCTTCGACGATCATTACCTCGACCAATTCGGTATCACGCACGAAGATATCGGTGCGATGGTCATCGAGCAGGAGTTGGGCGATCTGCTTCGACGCATCCGCCGCAATCCCGCCGGCCAGTTGCAGCCGCTCGAAGAGCTGGAACCGAAGCAGATTTCCTGGCTGATCCGCCGACCCACAGGCGACGCCGAGACCGAACGGGGGCATCCTGCCTGGCTCTGCAAGCTGCGGTCGTTGTTCAGCGGAATCTATACGGTCGACAACATGGATTTCGTCCTCCGCGACGCCTACATGTCCGGATACAGCATTCGCGCATTCGACATCTCCCGGCTAATGCATTACAGCTTCTTTACACCGCAGGGGCTGACGATTCACTCCCGCGGCTTGCCGACACTGATCAATTTTATCGAAACCCGCGCCAACCTGTTCCGCACGATCTATTTTCACCGCACGGTGAGGGCGCTCGATCTCGCCATGGAAGAAATCTTTCCCGAGACGATGGCACGGTTGTTTCCCGGTAATCCGTTGCAGCACCTCGACGAATACTGCCGGTTCACCGAAGCTTCGTTCCTGGTCGACGTTGTGCGCTGGGTCCACAGCGACGAACCTGAGCTGGGCGAACTGGGGCGGCAGTGGCAGGACGTGTTGTCGAGAAATATCAAGTGGAAGATGGCCTGTCAGCGCACTTTCAACTTCCACGCCGGCGGTTCTGAACGGACGACGATTTTTTCCGAACCGGAGCTGGTCGAGAAACGGATTCGTCAACAACTGCCGCCTGAACTACGCGACATCTCCCTCAGCATCGACGTCGCCCGACACTATCACCGACCACACAGCAAGCTTCCGGCCGGCGGTCAGAATTTCCTGCTCGATCCGGCGATCGGAGTACCGCAAGAACTGCATGACGACCAACTGTTTCGCTCGCTGCCCATCAGTTTTTCGATCTTTCGGATTTATTCGAAGGACCACCAGCACGATTCGGCCATCAACGCCGCCTTGTCCGCCCTGCTCGGTGATTCGGGCGACGCGAAGACCAACATGTGACCGTTCGGGACTTCAACAGCCAATTGCCAGAAGTCGGCATCGAGAAGGGTGCGAGTCTCTGTCGGGTTGAGGATCATGTGATGTAGCTTGTTCCTACGCTTTGTGTGGGGACAAGGATGATCGGGGCGACTTTAACGAAACAGTCGGGTGACCGGAAGTTTCACGGCAATGCGGGTCCGTTTGTGACGGTCGTTCCGACTGACACGATCTTTCTAAAATTGCGAAAAGAGCCGGTCGATACTCCGTGCATGATCGACTTCGAGCTGGAAGAGCTGGCCCGCCATCGGGATTGGCAGCAGGTCCTCGGTGCTTACCGCGCCTGCCAAGATGCGGCTCAGACGACGAATCTCGAGCACGACGGCTGGGTGCCGCGGATCAACTTGCTGGAGGGCGTCAGCGACGAGCATTTGCCCTGCATCCACGGCAAGCTGATCGCGCTGGGGTTCCTGAAATTCCAGTTGGTCGGCCGGACCGCCGGCATGCACTATCAACTCAGCTCACAGGGTGCCCGCGCTATGGAACAGCTTCACGCGGCCGGTCATTACTCGCCCGATGCAATCGATCTGGCCGAATCGGCGTGAGGAGAGAACTTTTCTATCCGTTTGGCCGCATCAGTTGTGGCTCGTATGCGGTTCCCAGCCGGCAACAACCGCATCGGGTGCCAGTACGAAAATCTCGACCCGGCGATTGAGCTCTCGCGATTTGTTGTTCGTATTCGGCACAACCGGCTGGTGCATGCTGTAGCCGGCTGCTCCCATTCGATTCTCCTTGATGCCCGATTTTTTTAGCGCTAAAACGACCGAATTGGCCCGGTTGGTCGACAGGTGCCAGTTGGTCGGATGCTTCGAGGCAGTCGCACGTTTGACGATCGGCTTGTCGTCGGTGTGACCCACAACCAAGATGTTCAGCCGTGCTGATTCCCCTTCATTCAGAATTTGGGCAAAGTCGCGCAGGGCTTGCCTTCCACCGCGCTTAATTTGGTCGCTTCCGGAGGCGAACAAAATGTCGGAGTTAAACTTGCTGACGCCGGTCTGCGGATCGAATTCGAACCCTGGATATTTCTCGGCCAGCTTCTCGAATCGGCGGGTGGCCGCATCCGACAACGGGCTCTGCTGATTCTGGGCGCGTCGCAGCAGGCTCACGTAACGATCCTGCACCTGCGACAGCCCCGACTTTAAGTTGTCAACGCGCTGATTCGCTGTGTTCAAACTCGACTGCAGACCAGCCGCACGACGCTCGAAATCCTGGGCAGTCTGGCTGGCCAGGTCGCGTTTCGCCGCGATTGCCTGGTTTTGCCGGTGCAAATTCAGGGCCTGCAGTTGGCTCTGCCTCAGCGTTTGGTAGGGAACAAGGTTGCACGCGGTTTGGCTGCACAGAATTGAGCCGACTAGACAAAACAGCGAGATGCGCACCGATGTGAGCATGAGAATCTCCTTGTTGCCCCCATCCGGAAAAACGCTCATCAACGGTGAACCCGGCAGCGATCCGCAGCCGAGACAGACCGTCCAATGGGCACTGCCGGAAGTGGGACAATGCGACGATCAACAGAAAAGTGTTCGAGATTTCAACGGAGAGGTGGGCTGAGAACTCGCAACGGCTCAATTCCCGCGTGTGCCGTGCGGGTCCGATTGGACGTAGGCCGAGTTATAGCCGTTTTCGCGAATCGTTCCTAGACGAACCGATCGATTTTTTCTCGGTCGTTGAATTTGTGGGCAGAGCGTTCCGGGGCTCGCCAGAGGGGGGATGTCCTTCTACGGAGACCGACCGCTCAAGTAACCGGAGTGGCTCGACGTTGAGTGGCGATTCCACTATCCGAACAAGCTACTGAACACCTCGACCAATCCGTTGCTGAGCGGATTCGGATCATGCCAGCCCCACATCGAACGGACGAGGTCGAACATCATAATGCTGCAGAGGGTCATCAACACGGTCGAACAGGCTAGTCCGACAAACATCGGCGTGCCCCAGTCCGCTTCTACGGAAGCCGATATTCGGCCGGTGCCTGGCGTGATGAAATCGGCATGGCTTTCTCCGGTTTCCAGGGCTTGCTCGAAGACCTCATCGTCTGCGTCGAAAACATCAAGTTCGTCAAGTTCGTCGTCTTCGCCGACCACGTCGTCGGTCACTTCCAGCTCGTCGTCAAACTCTGGGGACTCGAGGAAGTCTTCTTCGGTTGTTTCTTCGAGATCAAACGACTCATCGTCTGCGTCCGCCGTTTTCTGAACGGCGGTCGGAGGAACGCCATCGGCATCATCCTCGTCGTCGAACAAGAGCACGCTCGGGTCTGAAAACGAATCCAAACCGGCATCGTCCAGTCCCAGCTCGAATTCGCTTTCTTGGCTATCGACGGCGGGAACATCCAGTTCTGTCTCGTCGGTCCCGCCCTCCAGAGCGATTCCACTGTCGGCAGCAGCATCCTCGAGCGAAAGACCGCTGTCCGCTTCTGCGAGCGTCAACCCGCTGTCCTCACCCGCGAGTGAGAGACCGCTATCGTCCTTCGCTAACGGGCGGCCACTTTCCGGCTGCTCCAGAGAGATGCCGCTGTCGTCGGGAGCTTGGAGCGAGACTCCACTTTCGGCAGCCAGACTGATGCCGCTCTCATCCAACTTCACGTCACTGTCGCTGTTACCTGCATCGGCGACCAGGTCTTCGTCGAGAATCAGCCGAACGTCGCTGTCGGAAGCACCGATCAGATCATCATCCACCTGTTCGAGGTGGAGGTCACTACGGATGCTCGTCGATCCCTCGCCAGCCCCCTCCTCATCCTCATCGCTGCTCAAGACCGAACTCGAGTCTTCGCTGAGGTCAACATCGGAATCGGCCAGAATCGGGACGTCCGGATCAGAGTCGGCCTGCTGCCGACGGTT
>CAUZTK010000261.1:0-5510 GCA_963582395.1 Planctomycetota bacterium
GATTGCTGTGGTGGTCCCAGGATGCATAAATGAGGTTCACGAACCGCACGCCCCGTTCGACCAGCCGCCGTGCCAACAGGCAATTGCGGGCGAAGCCTTGGTGTGTGTCGCCCTGTCTGCCGCGCGAGCCGCCGATTTTCGGCTCGGGCCGATCGACGCCATATAACTCGCGTGTCTGTTTTGTCTCTCCGGAAATGTCGATCAGTTCCGGGGCGGCCGACTGCATGCGGAACGCCAGTTCGTAACTAGCGATGCGGCTGGCAATTTCCGGGTCGTGAACCTGTTGATAGCGCGCCTGGTTCACGTCCCGCAGAACGTCGAGTCCTTTGCGCTGCAGCTCCGGCGGCAGGCCGGCGGGATTCTTCAGGTTCAACACCGGCTCGCCCTGGTTGCGGAACAGGACACCGGCATGGACCGACGACAGAAACCCGCTCTGCCACAGCGTCGACCCGCCGCTGGAACCGCGCCCGCTATTGAGCACGACGTAGCCGGGCAGGTTCTGCGATTCGCTGCCCAGCCCGTAAGTCAGCCACGAACCCATGGCCGGCAGACCAAACGTGGGCCGTCCGCACTGCATCAGCAACTGTCCCGGATGATGGTTGAACTGTGACGAAAACAGCGAGCGGACCATCAAAATGTCGTCAGCCTGCCGACCGATGTTCGGCAGCAGGTCGCTGAATTCCATCCCGCATTGGCCGTATTTTTTGAAGGTTCGCGGCGTCCCCTTCAGTTTGGCGGTCTCTTTCTTGATGAAGGCGAACCGCACGTCCTTCAGCAGCGACTTGGGCAGTTGCTTTCCGTCCAACTCGTTGAGCTTCGGCTTCGGGTTAAACAAATCGAGATGTGACGGCGCGCCGGCCATGAAGATGAAAATGCAAGCTTTCGCTTGGGCATTAAAGTGCGGCTGCTTCTGCGCCAGTGGATTGACCGCGGCTGATGTTTCCGCTGCCAACCGTGCCGGCGAGAGAAGGCCGTCGTCGGTCAGCATGGCGCCGAGTCCGGCCATGCCGAGTCCGCTGGCCGTCGTCGTCAGGAATTCACGCCGTGTCTGCTCGATGTTTTTCCGGATGGGGTCCATGTGAGTCACTCCTCCCATTTGTCGGCAGCCGCTAGAAATTCTGCCAGCGGCAGCTCGAAACCAGGCAGAAAATCGGTCTGAAAGACGTCCTGTTCGCCAACCTCGCGCAGGACCGATCCTTTGGAAGTGGATCGATACACCGACATCTTCCGCTCAAATCGATCGAAAATCCAGTATTCGACGACACCGGATCGCAGGTACTTATCGTGTTTGAGTACATAGTCTCTCTGCCAGCTCCGTTTGCCGGCCGAGACGAATTCGACGGCGATCGTTGGGGTCTCCGCTTGGGGATTCGGCCGTCTCCCCAAGCCGGCCCAGATTACGCGGTCGGCAAGACGGCGACTGTTGGGCAAATTGATATACCGCTCCGACAGCGTCAGGTCGATCGCGGTTCCGTGTGGGTGAGTCGTTTTGTAGACGTAGAGCAAATTTCCGAGAAGCTCGTTCGGATCAGCCTGTGCTTCGAGCGGGATCGCCTTCACGGCCAAAACTCCATCGATCAGCTCATACCGAAATAGCTCGTCGTACTGTTCAGTTGCGTCGAATTCATCCGGGGTCATTCGCACGCCGGCGCAATCTCCTCTTAACGTAAGTTGGCTGTTGATTGCGGTTGTGCTCATCGTTCCGAAACCTGTCCTGTTATTCCCGTGTGATGAACCCGTCGGTGTTCATCATTACCCGTGCCGTTGCCACCCATGCGGCGTTTTCATCTGCCGAGACATCCTGCACCACATCATTGCCAATCAGTTTCTGGGCGTCGTCGAGATGCTCCTTGTACCACTTTCGGCAGGTTTCGAGCAATTCGACGAACCGCTCCCGCTCCATCGACGAGAGAGGCCGGGCCAGACACAAACGGAATGCATAGGTCAACCGGCCCGAGTCGTTGTCGAATTCCTGCGAAAGCACTCGTTTTGCCATCGACTGTGACGCTTCCACCAACGCCTGTAACGGCGTGTTCGACGCCTGCCGTTCGACACAGGTCGTATTGGCATCGGGACAATCGAAGGTGGTCAGGTTCGGGTAGGGTGCAGTCCGTTTGAAGAACGTATACATCCCGCGTCGATAGCGGTCTTCACCTTGGCTGGTCACCCATTTGAAATTGTTGGCGTAACTGAGGGCGGCAATGTCGGCCGGCATCGGTGGAAAGACACTCGGACCGCCGATCTTCCGCGACAACAAGCCGCTGACGGCTAGACTTAGATCGCGAACGATCTCGGCTTCCACCCGGACACGGTTTTGCCGGGACAGCAGATCGTTCTGCGGGTCGATCTCGGCCAATTCCGGCCGATGCGTTGACGACTGGCGATACGTCGCCGACATGACAATCGTCTTGATCAACTGCTTGCGGCTCCAGCCGATTTGAATGTATCGGCTCGCCAGCCAGTCGAGCAATTTGGGATGCGTCGGTTTTTCGCCGCGGGTCCCGAAATCGTTGACCGTGTGGACCAGCGGCCGGCCGAAAAGATGCGACCAGATGTGGTTGACCGCGACCCGCGCGGTCAGCGGGTTTTGCGGGGCCATCAGCCAACGGGCCAGATCGAGCCGGTCGGCCGCTTCTTCAGTCTTGCGGGCTTTCAGCGGGTGCAACAGTTCCAGGGTGACGGGCTGAACTTCGACGGCCGGCTGCAGAAAGTCGCCGCGCTGGAAAACATGTGTCTTCCGCGGATTGGTCGTCCGCTCGGCAATGACGCGGACCGACATCGTCGGCGATTTCAGCGCTTTTACCTTCAATTCGTCCAGCTCGCGCACCAGCTTACTTGTAGCCGGATCGATACCGGCATAAAAGTCGAGCAGCGCTGTTCGTTGTTTCTTGTCGCGCTGTTCCGCCGGAACGCTGAGAATTTTGGCAATGTTTTCCGGAACGCCATCGAAGCGGATCAGCCGTTCGTCGGTTGTGAGCCAGAACCGAAATCGGCCGATGGTGTGCTGCTTGCCGTAGTTCTGTGCGAGCGTGACCGTCAGTTCTGTCGGCCCGTCGTCAAAGCCGACGTCGTCTTTCGTTTCGAAGGCGATAACGTGCCGTCGACCATACTCGGAAGCGATTGCCCAGCCGGTCTCAGTCTTGCCGTCGATGGCCGCCGCTGCGGGCCATTTTGGCTTTCCTTTTTCGTCCTTCTGTTCGTAGTCGGCGGTGGCCCGCGCCAAGACCACTGTCTTGGTCTTCGATCCGCCCACGAGAATCGCGGAGACTTTGAGTTCACTCAACACGAAGTTGCCCTGCTCAGCGCGGCCCGGTCCTCCGGCGGGCAAACTCTTGTCGGACAAAACTTCGAGCCGAAAACCAGTGATTCCCTGCAAGTCGGTTTGCAGCTTGATGGTATACGTATCACTCTGCGGATTCTTCCCGCCGACTAGATACGAACCGTCCTTTTGTTTCGTGAACGTCGCCCCGCCGTTTGACTTGACGCTGGTTGGCTCCACGACTATCCAGCGTGTCAACTTGCCGGCGCTCGTCTGTTCCCAGCGGGCCAGCACCGGTCCAAGCTGACTTTTCACGGACTCAAGTTTTCTCTGCAATTGTCCGACAGCCGTATCGTGTTTGGTCTTTTCGGTTTTGTAGCGGGCGACCGCTTCGTCCGAGATGATGACGTTGGTGTCGACTTCGTCGCCGTTGTTCATGAAAGCAAAGAGTTGGTAATATTCGCGCTGAGCAATCGGATCGAACTTGTGGCTGTGACAACGGGCGCAGCCGATGGTCAAGCCGAGCCAGACCGTGCCGGTGGTCTCCACCCGATCGAAGATGGCCTCCACGCGGAATTGCTCCTTGTCGGTGCCCCCTTCGGTGTTGGTCAGGGTCTGACGCTGAAACGCCGTGGCCAGCTTCTGCATTTCGGTGGCATCGGGCAGCAGGTCGCCGGCGAATTGTTCGATGGTGAATTGATCGAAGGGCATGTCGTTGTTGACCGCCTCGATCACCCAGTCCCGCCAGCGCCAGGCATTCAGGCGCGGGCGGTCTTTTTCGTAGCCGTCGCTGTCGGCATAGCGAGCTTTGTCCAGCCAGTGACGTCCCCAACGCTCGCCGAAATGTGGTGACTTGAGCAACCAATCGACTAGGTTCTCGTAGGCCTTCGGCGAGCTGTCGCCCACGAACGCATCGGCCTCTTGGGGCGTCGGTGGCAGACCGATCAGGTCGAGACTCAACCGCCGGATTAGCGTGTAACGGTCCGCTTCCGTCGACGGCCGGATGTCTCGCTCATTCAATCGAGCCAACACGAAGGCATCGATCGAATTGTTGACCCACTCTGGGGGAACCGCTTGGGGAACTTCAGGACGGGCAATCGGCTGAAACGCCCAGTGTTCCGACCGGGTCTCCTGGGCTGACAGACGAACGCCGTCGGGCCAGACGGCTCCCTGGTCGATCCAGGCCCGCACAAGACCGATTTCGGCCTTGCTGAGCATCTCGCCTTCCGGCGGCATGACGACATCGGGATCGACACCGGCAATGTAGCGGACCAGCCTGCTGCCGGCGCTGTCTCGCGGTTTGATGGCGCGGCCCAAGTCGCCTCCCGCCAATGCATCGGCCTTACGGTCAATTCGGAATCCCGACTCCTGCGTTTCGGGGCCGTGACACTCGAGGCATCGCTTGACGAAAATCTCCTGAAGATCGCGGACAAAATCGACCTTCTTTTTGCTGGCCGGTGGCAACTTCTTGGCAGATTCCTTGTCATCGGCAGCCGCCGCGGCAGCGATGAACTGGCCCGTCAGCAAAACAAGTACGACGGAACCAACAGGTGCGATCAGAAAGCGAGTCCGGGTGGGCATGTCGTATCTCCCGGTCAGGGAAAGCTGGAATCAGTGGAATGCAGCCCTGGCAGGTTCAGGGGTCGACAATCCTATCCCCTAGTCAAGCAAACGAATTCCGCAGTGTCAAGATTCGAGCCGCGAAACGTCGAAACACCGCTGCCGGACTTTCTTCGGGGATCCTATCCAAAAAAAGGGACCCACACCATGCGTGGATCCCTTGGGGAAACGTTCGTCAGAGACAGATCAGCACACCGCGTGCCGAGAGCCCCGACTTAGCGGATTCTGCGGGGTCGTCTAATCGGAGTCCGTGGCTTGGTCGTCACAGCGTCTGGATTTGACTTCTTGGACTTTTCGACCGCCAATGTCGTGAGACGCTGCGCCTGATACAGTTGACCGGCCGAGAAGTACGGGATTGAAGGCGCGCCGCCTAAACGTTTGATGCGTTTGCTGGCTAGCTGCCGCCAGCTCATGTCATTGCTGAGGTGCCAAGCGGCGGCCTGAGCGATCTGTGGATGGATGCGATTGGTGCCGACCAGTTGAATCAATTCTTGCAGTGCCGGGTCTTTGGTGAAGTTTTTGACCTTGCGCATTCGGTAATTCATCCGAGGCGATGGTTCGGTCTTTCCGTGCTGGAGGCAAACCGAGTGGTATGGAAGCCGGACGGTTTTCTCGGGAGGAATCGAGAAGA
>CAUZTK010000262.1:0-5491 GCA_963582395.1 Planctomycetota bacterium
GGTCCATCACCCGGGTGGTTGAACCTGAAACTCAGCAGAGCCCAAATCAAACAGGTGCTTGAAAATAAAGACGAGACCATGACCGAGTTGATCGTTCAATCCGGAAAGCACCGGGGCAGGAGACTGACGCTGCCGGTTACCGAAGTGCTGATCGGCCGCGACGACGATTGTCAAATCCGAGTGGCGTCGGAAGATGTCAGCCGCAGGCACTCCGCGCTGCGACCGTCTCCCGACGGCCTGCTTGTGCGCGATTTGGGCAGCCGCAACGGAACGTTCGTCAACGAGGTCGCCATCGAAACAGAAACGTTGCTGCAACCGGGTGATGCCTTGCGGATCGGTCAGATGATTTTTCAGGTGCCCGGCCGGTCACGAGCGAAATCGAAAACAGGAGCCGATTTGCCGGAGCCTCAAGGAACGGGGGTTCCCAGCGTCAACGACATTGTCAACTGGCTGTCTGACAACGACGCAACCGAAGTCGCAGCCGGCGACGAAACAATCACCATCCCTGGACATTCCGATGCCGACAGCAAAGATGAGATTGCGACCGTATCTCCCGAACCGCCGGAGACCGATGTTGCCCTGCCCACCGCCCCAGCCACAAAGAAAAAATTCAAGTCGATTGCGGAGGAAGCGGCCGACATCATTCGCCGTTGGAAGAAAATCGTCGACGAAGAGGAAGACTGAAACTCGCTCCCAAAGAACAATCGCAAGCATTTAGAACCGTTCCAAGCAACGCGGCAGTCGCAGACAATCGAGCTCACGGTTGTGGCGATGAGTCGTTGCAAACGGACTCGTCGACTGTGACGTCATCGTGATCAAGCCGTGAAAGTATCCCGTTGCGAATCGTTTCTGGAAAGTATCGTCGCCGAAAACTTCTGTCCGCCCCTGGCAACGTAACCCGCCCCATCACCGATCGGATCAAGGAAATCCTTTTCGAGCGGATCGGGCAGGACTTCCAAGACAAACGAATGGCCGATGTGTTCGCCGGCACCGGCACCATTGGGCTAGAGGCCCTCAGTCGCGGCGCCCGCAGCGTCGTTTTCATCGAGAACGATCGACGGGCATACAAACTGCTGACTGAGAACGTCGCACAGCTTGGTGTCGAGGAGCCGGTGCTCTGCTGGCGGGCGGATGTGATGCGTTGTTCGTTTTACCCGAAAGGTGTGCCGCAACTGCTGCCTTTCGACGTTGTGTTTTTTGATCCACCGTACCGCCTGGTGCCAGACATCAGACCGAAGACGCCGTTTTACAAAGCTCTGCAGCGTCTGGCTCGTGAGGGAGTCACCTCGGCCGATGCGCTGTTGCTCATCAGAACGCCTCTTCGCAGCCAATTTCAATGTCCGGACCTCTGGGTGCCAGACCAAACAATGAGCTTCTCAAACATGGAAATTCATCTTTTTGACAAAGACAAACAACAGGAGCAGCCCCATGAGCATTCTTGATTTTTTTCGGCTTGATGGCAAACGGTTGTTTATTACCGGTGGCAGCCGGGGACTGGGGCGTGAAATGGCGCTGGCGATTGCCGACGCCGGGGCCGACGTGATCCTCGTCGGCCGCGATGCCGAAAGTCTTGAGCGCACGGCCGACGACATTCGCAAGCTGGGTCGCACGGCCGTCACCATTCAGGCCGACGTCGGCCGGCCCGACGAATGTGAAGCTGTCTGCCGGAAGGCGGTCGAAGAGCACGGGCCGATCGACATCCTGATCAACAATGTCGGGGGACGGCGGATCAACCTCGCCACCGAAGACATGCCGCTGGAGAAGTGGCAGGAGATCGTCGATCTGAACCTGACAAGCACGTTTCTGTGCACCAAGCTGATCGGCGGCGGCATGGTCCGGCGCGGCGACGGGGGCCGCGTGATCAATATCGCCTCGATTTCCGGCATGGTGGTCAATCGGGGCATTGGCGGCCGCAGCTATGAAACCACCAAGGCGGCCGTCATTCAATTCACCCGCGCGACCGCCGCCGATTGGGCGCCGCGGGGGATCACGGTCAACGCCATCTGTCCCGGCGGATTCATGACCGAGCCGAATGTTCGCTGGGCGGAGGAACATCCCGATGTGATCGAGGCGTTCAAGGCGCAAATCCCGGCCGGTGATTTCGGCCGGCCCGAGGATCTAGGCCCGTTGGCCGTTTACCTGGCCAGTGACGCCTCTCGCTACATGACCGGAGCGGCCCTGGTCATCGACGGTGGTTACACGCTCTGGTAAGACACGTCAAGCGATCTTCAGCACCCGCTTTGCGTTGCCTTTGAAGATCTTCGCCTGCACGTTTTTCGGCAATTCGATGCTGTCAAAGAGTTCGAACTGCGGCACGTTCTGACCCGGGCGCAGATAGTCGGTGCCGAACATCAGCCGATCCTGACGGCGGACCATAAACTTCATTCCGAATGCCTTGTCGCGGCCGATTGAGTTCGCCCCAGACCCGGCAGACAGGTCGCCGTAAATGTTGGGGTACTTGTCCATCAAGCGGTCGATGGCCCCGCCCGCAACGACCGGCCCTTTGGGGTATCCGCCCAGGTCTTTCCTGCTTTTCAGGCCGCCCGAAATCGAGGCCCACCAGCCCGGTCCGTGGCCGATGAAGTTCAGCTTCGGAAAGGTGGCCAAAGCATGTTCCAGCCGTGGCAGCCCCGGTTCGTCTTTGCCGCGCCTGGTGTCCATATGGAACAGCAGCGGAATACCCACCTCTTGGCAAGCTTCGTAAATCTGCATCATCAACGGGTCGTCGAACTCGAGGCCGACCTTGTGCTCGCCGAACCCTTTTGCACCCCTGTCGACCCACGACTGAATGATGCTGATGAAGCTCTTCAGTCCGCCACGGACCGAAGTACGGGGATCGACGGAGCAGAAGGGAATAAACCGGTCGGGATGATCTTGGGCCGCTTTTAGCACCGGTTCGGTCAACAAGAGAAAACTTGACGATTCGGGCGAAGTCAGCGGCAGCAGCACCGCTTTTTCGATGTCGCGCTCGTCCATCCACTCCAGCAAGCCCTGGGGCGTCAGCTCCTGGTCACCGTTCCAGGTACGGCCGATGTGTGTGTGCACGTCGATGTACTTGGCTGCCTTCCTTCCCTGCGACTCTCCGGCGAAAAGATGCGGACCAATCGTGCTCAGGGTCGCGGTGGCGAGGAACTTACGACGACTAAACAATTGCGGATTTCGAATCGCGGATTGCGGATTTTTGATCCCGAAATTGACGGCGTGTGATGTTCGTCTCATTGCTTGTTTCTCGTTTTCCTTGCTGTTGTGATTGATGACACCGCGGTTCTTCTTCAATCCTCAATCTTCAACCCGAAATCGCTCACACTTGCTCCTTGATTTCCTCAACCAAACTGGGGCTGCGGACGCGCTCGGGCAATTCACCCAGATTGCGGATGGCGATCAGCTCAGTGACAATGCTGACGGCGATTTCCGGCACCGTTTGCGAGCCGATGTCGAATCCCAGCGGAGCATGGACCCGAGCCAGCGCTTGCCGCGAGATGCCCTCCCGTAGCAGGTCCTCGAAGATCAGCCTGATCTTCCGTCTGCTGCCGATCATGCCCACATACCGGGCCCGCGTCTCGGCCAGATGATACAAGGCCTCTTCGTCGTGGTTGTGCCCGCGGGTAACGATAATGCAAAACGTGTCCTCGTTGACCTCCAGCCCGCTCAGGGCGGTGTTGAACGGATCGACGATCAGCCGTTTCGCCTGCGGAAAGCGTTCGGAATTGCAGTACTGCTCCCGGTCGTCAACGACCCAAACGTCGAAGCCGACGTCGGCGGCCAGTTCGGCCACCTTCTGCCCGACGTGGCCGGCACCCACCACCAGCAACCGGCAGCGGCCCAGCCGGGGCAGATACGAGATTCCCTGAGCCACATACGGCCGCGGCCGGTGAACCAGCGGTTTCAGATTTTCGGTGAGCCCGGTCGGAAGATCGTCGCCGCTGCCTCGTGTGGCGATCAACTGGCCATCTGCATCGAGCAGAAAGAGGTCAGCCGCCTGGCCGGAGCCCGCTTTTTCCGGTTCGATGAGAATTGCCTCGGTGCAGCCTTGGCCCTCGGCCAGCAGTTCGTTCAGGGTATGGTAGTACGACAGATCATCTTCGGGTCGGACCGGATCGACGAGCATCCGCATCCGCCCGCCGCAGATCAGCCCGTCATCCCAGCCATAGTCGCTATCGAGTTGAAAGGTGAGGATTTCGCGCTGGCCCTGATCCAACAGTCGCAGCGACCGGCGTTTCACCTCAGCCTCGACGCAACCGCCTCCCAGCGTGCCGGTCTGCGAGCCGTCGGGAAAGACTAGCATCGTGGCACCGGCCTTTTGCGGCGTCGACCCGCGGGTTTCCACCAAAGCGGTCCACGCGACTGATTTGCCGTGACGGATCACCTCTTCCAGATTCTGCAAAATATGTCGCATGCTACCGACTCCGAATGTACTATGAAGTTACTGTCCTCATCGTATCCGGTCTGTAGCGGTGGGCAACTGTTACGTAGCGGAAAGCAGGGATGCTCAGTTTTTCAATCTGGGTGATGTGTGCAGCGTCATCAGCGATGTTCCGAGGCGAACCGAGGGTGTCAACCCTCGGGTTTTTCGAAGTACCAACCGGTTGACACCGGCTGCTCGCCATTCCTACTTTGAAAAACTGAGCTGCCCTGTCGCGGAAAGGCGGATTCGTCCCATGACGGAAATTGAGAACCATCGCGCAAGTTGTTGGACACTCTTGCCGGAGACGTGAGTCGCACGAACTCTGTGAGAGAGTCGGCAGGGCGCTGGCGCACTGCGGGCTCTGAAACGCATCAGTTTCGACCTAATTGCGCGATAGAGCGGGAGCTCCGGCATGTCGAGGTTTCACGTTCTGCAAACACCGAGACACGAAGCACGCTGCGCGGTCCATGGACCACAACAAATCGCCGAAATTCTTCCCGAAAAGTGCGGAAAGACCGTTGGAACGGGACTACGGCATCCATTCGCTCGACAATGAGAGCCGTCGCAATCCTGTTACTCGCGGCGTGGAACTCTCGCACTTAGTCGGTAAGACGTTTCAGGTGGGCACCGCCCGCTTTCATGGCTTGCGGATCAACGAGCCTTGGCAATGTTTCGAGAATCTGGTGGGAAGGCCGGAGATCGAGCAGGCCCTGCTGCACCGCAGCGGGCTGAACGCCGAAGTGCTGACGGATGGGATTGTCCGGGTGGGAGACGTGGTGTGCGCAGATGAAACGAGCTGACCGAGGCTTCCACTTCAATCCGATATGACGCGTTAGATTATAACCCATACTCCAGAACATGTCAGTCGGACCAAACATCCTGCAGAAGCCGCAGCCAGTTGCCACCCAGGATCTTGCCGATGCCGTCTTCACTGTGGCCACGCCGCAACAAGGTGGTCGCAAGATTCGGTAGCTTGCCAGGTGTCTCCATGTTCCGCGGATGCCGCAACGGGTCGGGCAGTGGCTTGTACGTGTCGCGAGGTTTGGTGCCTTGCAACATGAACAGCCACTCAAAGAACTCCGGCGG
>CAUZTK010000263.1:0-5486 GCA_963582395.1 Planctomycetota bacterium
CAGAATCGAGCACCCGCCGTGATTCGTCGAGCTGGCCCAGCAACGATTTGCGGTCGCCGATCCGATCGGGTGTCAGCCCGGAAAGCAGCGTGATCGCTGGGATGTCCACCTGCCCGCCGGCGGTACACTTCACTTGAAACGGATCGTACACCTTCCCCAGAGTTCCACCGCCGTAACCCTCAATAATGCGGGACGAGTCGCGGGGAATTCCTCGACCCACCGAGACGAACGGTGGGAAAGCGCCTTGATGTCCACGGTGCCGGGCAACGATCGAACCAAAGTTTGGTCTGACCGGTCCCGGTTTTTCATGAAATCCGGTCAAGGCAACCGTACCAGCGTCGGGATGGCCCGGCTGCGTGGTGATATGAGAGCGAACCAGTGAAAACATGTGACTTCGCTGAGCCAGCCGAGGCAACAGGTCGGTAAATCTGAGGCCCGGTGTGCGGGTGGCGATCGTCGAAAACGGGCCGCGGTATTCCATCGGTGCATTAGGTTTGGGGTCGAATGTATCGAGATGGCTCGGAGCACCCCACAACCATACCAGAACAACTGACTTGGCGCGCACGGTCTTCGGTTCCATGGCCCCGGGGAGGCGGCTCGGAAGTCCCAGCGCGACCGGCACAGACGCGCCGATTCTCAGAAACGACCGGCGGGTAAGGCCGCTGCACGTTTTCGCCTGAAAATCACCGACATCGAACATGCTTTCAGCCTCCCGCAAGAGCATGCCGCAGCGAGCATCCCTGTGTGGTTCAAGATTTGCTCAACAACTTCCAGATCCCAAACAGAAGGTTCGCGTCTTCTGGTGCGGCTTGCTCCTTATCAAAAGTTTACGTTCCCCGAATGTGGATTGCACGCCAACGTTCAGATTTCGTGACTGCCGAAAGACGTTTTGGCACAAGGGGGGGTCTGACCCGTTGGGAAAGAGGGCCAGACCCCTGCCCAAGACCCGGGAATAAAAAACTGACCAGCCCTGTTAAATGTCTCCGAGAATGGTTGAACGGTTGCATCCGGCTGTGGTACAAGAACTTGCAAATTCGAGCATACTCAGAGCGGTCCGGCCGGGCCAGTTCGACCTGCAGGCAGTGGAGGGGGATTGGGGAGCCTGCGAGCGCTTCAAAGTTTTTCGTCCTGGAATTCTATTGGCGTTTACACAAGCTCGAAAACGGAGTATATATTCGCTGGTAACCGCGCAGGTCATGACTGAGGCGTTCCATTGAACGGAACCCGCTACGGGGTGCCGACTATGGTCATTTGCTACCGGAGGAATGCAGCGTGTCTGTTGAAGACAAAGTGGTTGGGATCGTCAGCGAGCAGCTTGGAGTCCCAAAAGAAGAAGTGACCCGAGAAAGTTCGTTTGTCGATGACCTCAAGGCCGATTCGTTGGATGTTGTCGAATTGGTCATGGAATTCGAAGACGAATTCGAAGTCACGATCCCGGATGACGATTACGAAAAAATTCGCACGGTTGGCAATGCCATCGATTACATCGACGAGAAGAGTTAGCGGATGACGAGACGCGTTGTCGTCACGGGTGTGTCGGTGGTGACCGCCCTCGGTTACGAGGTGGCCGATTTCTGGGACTGTCTTTGTGCCGGGAAAAGCGGCATCAGCCTGCTGAAACGTTTCGACCCGTCCGATTTCAAGGTGCGATTCGGCGGCGAGATCAAAGATTTCGCGCCCGGCGATCATATCGACATTCCAGCCAAGGAAGTCAGGCGCCTCGACCGCTTCTGCCAATTTGCGATGGTGGCGGCGGACAAAGCAATCCGGCATTCCGGCATCGACTTCTCCGTGGGAGATCCGTACCGCTACGGAACGCTGATCGGCAGCGGCATCGGCGGACTGAGCGAAATCGAGCAGCAGCACTCGAAGCTGTTCGATCGCGGGCCGACCCGCGTCTCGGCGTTCATGATCCCCAAGCTGATGGTCAACGCCGCCAGCGGGAATGTCTCGGTTCGCTGGGGGCTCCGCGGTCCTAACAGCGCCGTCGCGACTGCCTGCGCATCGGCCACCAACGCCATCGGCGATGCGTTCAAACATATCCAGAACGACATGGCCGATGTGATGGTCACCGGCGGCAGCGAAGCTGCGATAACCCCTATGGGTCTCTCGGGTTTCTCTCGAATGAACGCGCTGTCCACGCGCAACGACGATCCGCAGCAGGCCAGCCGGCCGTTCGACAAAGATCGCGACGGTTTCGTGCTGGCCGAAGGGGCGGGCATTGTCGTCCTCGAGGAGTACGAGTACGCCAAACGACGCGGCGCACCGATCCTCGGCGAGATGCTCGGTTACGGCATGTCGGCCGACGCCTCGCACATGACCGCTCCCGATCCCGTCGGCCGGGGAGCCGCCCGCGCCATGAGCGGCGCTTTACGGGACGCCGGCCTCAATCCCGAAGACATCGACTACGTCAACGCACACGGCACCAGCACCCCGCTGGGCGACAAGGCCGAAGCCGCCGCCATCAAGTCGGTTTTCAACTCGCATGCCCCCAAACTAGCCATCTCCAGTACCAAGGGCCAGCTCGGTCATCTGCTGGGCGCCTCGGGTGGAGTGGAAGTCGTTGTTTGCATTACGGCCATGCAGCAGCAGGTGGCGCCGCCGACAATCAACCTCGACAACCAGGATCCCGGTTGCGATCTGGACTTCATCCCCAATGAAGCCCGGCCGATGAAAATTAACCGCGTGCTGAAGAACAGTTTCGGCTTCGGCGGCCACAACGCCTGCCTCGTGCTCGCCAAAATTGCCTGAGAGCATTTCTTTCCAAACATCCGCTTGGGCAAGACGGGGGCCTCGCTGTGCGGCCGATTTGTGCTTTGCTGGTTTCTCGAAATCGGTCTTGACCGTTTCGGGGAGATCTGCAACATTTCCGCCCCATCTCTCTCTTTGAACTCCCCCCCACAACAACCCGGATCGTTTTTCGCACCCAGTTGCGACGTCCTCGATTTTTCATGGAGTCAATCGCAATGATATTTTCCACTCGATCGGTACGTCGTTTCGCTCTGTTGGCCACCACCGCGATCGCGCTGAGCGGCTGCCAAAACATGAACAAAACCCAGCAGGGAGCCGCACTGGGAGCAGGACTGGGAGGCCTCGCCGGTGCCATCCTGGGACATCAGACCGGAAACCGGGAACTCGGTGCCTTGATCGGCGCGGGAACGGGCGCAGTGGCCGGGGGTCTGGTCGGAAACGCTAAGGATGCGAATGACGAACGCGATGCAGCCAATGCTCAGGCGTATCACGAAAAACAACGGCGGGTGCAAGCCCAGCGATCCGTCACCAATCGCGACATCATCAACATGTCGCAGGGGGGACAGCCGGAGCAAACGATCATCAACGCCATTCATGAACGGGGAGGCCGGCTCGATACAAGTCCAGATCAACTGAATAACTTGAAAGAGAACGGCGTCAGCAATATCGTCATTCAGGCCATGCAAAGCTACAACTCGCGGCGATATTAAGGCCAGCCGTCATCAACCGCTGCGGTCCGGCAACAATTCTTCAACTCCACGCCTGTTGTGTTCCAAAAGCGGGCGTTTCTTAATTTCCGGCTCGTCAAATCGAGGCGGAACTTCGGTCGGAATCTACGGACCGCCACGACAGTCGATGATCACCGATTTTCAACCGCTTTCAAACCGGCGGCATTTGTTGCTCTTGCAAATTCGGCCGAATGTTTCTCTGATAGCGAATCAGTGATCTGCACCTCGATGCAGGCGGGGAAGAGGGAGCATCCCTGAAAAACGATGCGCAGCCCCCGGAGAACGGTTCCCGCCGGCCGCGGGGCTTTTTGCGTTCAATGACTATGAGCAAAACGTACGAATCGAGCCGACGAGTCGTCGTTACGGGTCTGGGAGTTCTTAGTTCGCTCGGGATCGGTGCCGAGGCATTCTGGAAGAGACTGGCAGCAGGTGAAAGCGGCATCGCCGAAATTCACCTGCTGCCATATTCCGCGGCGCCGCACAACGTCGGCGGCGAAGTCAGAAATTTCGACGACCAGCTTGTCCGTTCGACGTTTCCTAAGAAACAGCGCAAATCGGCCCGTGTGATGTGTCGCGAGATCCGGCTTGGCGTGGTTTCGGCGGCGCTGGCGCTGGCCGATTCGGGCATCGATTTAGAGACGATGGATCACGACCGGTTCGGAGTTGATTTCGGCGCCAATCTGATGTTCAGCCCACCCGATGTGCTCAGAGATGCCTGCTGGCAGTGTGTTCAAGAAGACGACGCCCAACGCCGTTTCCAATACGATCAATGGGGCGAGGTCGGCCTCAAGAGCATGGAGCCGTTGTGGCTGCTGAAATACCTGCCCAACATGCCCGCCTGTCATATTGGGATTTTCATGGACGCTCGGGGCCCGAACAACTCGATCACGCAGGATGAAGCTTCGGGAAATTTGGCCCTCGGCGAAGCGATGCAGGTGATTTTGCGAGGTCGCGCCGACGTGATGCTGGCAGGCACGACGGGAACGCGTCTGCATCCGGTCAAGTCGATTCACGCGGCCCTCTGGGATGAGCTGGCCTCGTCCGAGCTTCCGCCCCAGAAGTGGTGCCGGCCATTCGACCTCAACCGCACGGGACAGGTGCTTGCCGAGGGGGCTTGCTCGTTTCTACTCGAAGAAGCATCACACGCCCGAAGCCGCGGCGCCAACATTTTGGCGACGATTCTGGGCAGCGGCTCGTCTTGCGTGTTCAAGCGGAACGGCCGGCCGAGAATTCGGCAGGCGCTGGTCAATGCCATGCGGTCTGCCTTGCGGGACGCTGGTTTGCGGCCTGACGAAATCGGCCACGTCAACGCTCACGGGTTAAGTTCCCGGGACTCCGACCGGGAAGAAGCCCGGGCGATTCAGGACATTTTCGGCCGCGACGCTGAAGTCCCCGTGACAGCGCTGAAGAGCTATTTTGGCAACGCCGGTTCCGGTTGCGGGACACTCGAATTGGCCGGTTCGCTGTTGGGGCTGAAACAGGGTGTGGTCCCGGCCACTCTGAACTATGAGACGGCGGATCCGGAATGTCCCATCAACGTGGTGCACGGCCAGCCGCTGGCGGTCTCGAACAAAACGGTTCTGAACATCAACGTCACACGCATTGGACAGGCGAGCGCCCTGGTTGCCAGCGTCGAGTAACTCAATTTCAGTACTTCCAAAAAATCACGGTACGGGAATGATTTCTATAGGTGAACACAAGGCCTTACCTCAGAACGTGTCTGGGATTATGATTGCTCTGGACAAGCTGGGTGAGATCCGGGATGACTTGTCCGTTCGGCGGAGCCGAGGGAGGATGTTTTCTCTGTTTTTCGGGGGTGTTCGACATGGAAGCTCATGCGTGCGAGACAAGTTATCCTACAGATCTCAACGATGCCCAGTGGAACCAGATTGAAAAGTTGATACCGCCACAGTGTCCCGGTGGGGTCGAGCGGACGACCGACATGCGGGCCGTGGTGAACGCAATTTTCTACTTGCTGCGAAGCGGTTGTGCCTGGCGAATGTTGCC
>CAUZTK010000264.1:0-5478 GCA_963582395.1 Planctomycetota bacterium
GCCTTTCTAACGTTCGGCACACGCCGTTCTTCCCCCAACGCAATTCCGGCACTTCCCGATGCAGTTTCAGGCGTCGACACCACCGCGGTCGACACGGCGGCCGATTCCCCTGAAGGCGCGAAGCGACCTGATGGTCGAACGTGTCCAATATCAGGGAAACCGCGACTGGGTGATCAAAGATTCGGTTTCGCTGAAGTATTACCGGCTGCAGCCCGCACAGTACTGTATTCTGCGGCTGCTCGACGGACAGCGAAGCCTCGAACAGATTCGAGACGCCCTGCAGCACGAATACCCAACTTTGCGGCCCAGCCTCTCCGATATTCAGCACTTGATCGCCGACCTGCACCACAAGGGGCTGGCTTACAGTCATCGGCCGGGTCAGGGGTGGGCGCTGCTGACGGAATCTCGAAAACGGCGCCGCAAAAAGTTTCTGCACGCGATCAAGAACGTCCTGTACGTGCGGCTGCCCGGTTGGGACCCGGAGACGACGCTTAGCCGTTTGTATCCGTTCATGCGGTGGATGTTCAGTCCCGGGGCTGCCGCCGTTGCTATCCTGTTGGTGCTGGCTTCGTGGGTTTTACTGGCAGTGCGTTTCGACGACTTCGAGCGCGCCCTGCCGGAATTTCACCAGTTCTTCAGTTGGCCCAACATGTTGTACCTGTGGTTGATTGTGGGCGTCGCCAAAATCATCCACGAGCTGTCTCACGGACTCGCCTGCAAGCATTTCGGGGGCGAGTGCCACGAAATCGGCATTGCATTTCTCGTACTGAGCCCCTGTTTGTATTGCGACGTTTCGGACTCGTGGGTGCTCTCGAACAAATGGAAGCGGATCTTGATCGCCGCCGCTGGAATGTGCGTGGAGGTCGTTCTCTCGGCACTGGCCCTGTGGGGCTGGTGGTATTCGCAGCCGGGCTTGTTCAATCACCTTTGTCTGAACGCCTTTCTGGTGACCACATTCACGACGGTGATCTTCAATGCGAACCCGTTGCTGCGCTACGACGGTTACTACATGCTCAGCGATTGGCTGGAGGTCCCGAACCTGCGTGCCAAAGCCGACAAGAACCTGCAGACGATCTTCGCCCGGTCTTGCTTGGGGATCGAAATCCCCCCCGACCCATTCATGCCGGAACGGGGCCGAGCCTGGTTTGTGATGTACTCGGTGGCTGCGGCCCTTTACCGCTGGGTAATCCTGTTCTCGATTTTGTTTTTCCTGCACCAGTTTCTGAAGCCGTATGGGTTGCAGAATCTGGGAATTGCCATGGTTTTGTTCTCAGCGGTGACGATTGTCACGAACCTGATTTACAAGGTGTACAAGCTGATCACGATGCCGAGGAATCGCCCCATGAGTTATCCACGAATTGCGGCCACGTTGTCGGTGGTTTCTATCACGGTCGCAGCGGCGATGTTCCTGCCGTTTCCGTTGCACGTCGATGCACCGTTCTACGTCGAACCGCACAACGTGCAGAATGTCTTCATCAGCACACCGGGGCGGTTGAAGGCGATGTACGTTCGACCCGGTGACCGGGTCAAAGCAGGAGACCTTCTTGCGGAACTCACCAACTTCGTTTGGCGCGATCGTTACCACAAGCTGAAGGTTCGTCGGGATGTCCAGAAAATTCAGGTCGCAGTGGGACGGGTTCTCGATCACCCGGCCGAGACAGAACTAGCCATCGGAACTCTGAAGACCGTCGAAGAACAGTTGGCCGACTATGAACGGCAGTTAGACCGTCTGACGATCATCGCGCCCTGCGACGGAATTGTCGTCGCGGCGCCGAAATTGAACGAGCCGCGACGGGAGACCGGCCCACGATTGCTGTCCGGCTGGCGCGGCACGCCCTTGGACGAAAAGAACATCGGCTGTTTTCTGCATTCGCGAACGCATTTGCTCAGCATCGCACCGGATGACCAATTTCAGGGCATTCTGCTGGTCGATCAACTCGACCGCGACGACGTTACGGAGGGTCAGCCGGTCGAATTGAAATCGGATCATCGTCCCGGCGAAGTTTATTTCGGAACGATCGCCGAAATTTCCGGACGTCATTTGGAGCTTGCTCCTGCAGCGCTTTCAAGAAAATTCGGCGGTGAGCTGCCGACCGTGACCGACGTGAACCACAAAGAACGATTGACAAGCATCGCGTACCAGGCAACCGTGCTGATCAACCGGGACGTCGACCTGTTGAAGACAGGCATGCGGGGGCAGGCCCGATTTCTCGTCGATACGCGCACGGCGGGTGACTGGCTTTGGCGGTATCTGCGGCGCACGTTTCATTTCCGTTTGTAACCCGGTCCGTTGCGAGGCGATGGGCTGACCCTCTTCGCATCAATTGTTGGGAGTTGAAGTGTTCGGAATTTCGCACCTGTTATTGGCCGCTGTGACGGGTGGAAATCGTCGACCGGCGAACGGACTGCGCTGGCGGAGCGTCACCCGACAGATCTTGGCCCACTCTGAAACGCTTCGGTCACTCGACGAGAGCGAGCTGAACCGTCTCGGTCGCGAACTCCGTTGGAAGGCGTTTTCCGGCGTGTCGTTGAGGAAACTCTTGACCGACGCTTATGCCTTGGTGCGGGAAGCAACGCGGCGGGCGCACGGTCAGCGGCATTATCCGGTTCAAATTCTGGGCGGGATATCGCTGTTCGAGGGGGGAATTGCCGAAATGCAGACGGGCGAAGGCAAAACGGTCACGGCCGTTCTGCCCGCTTTTTTGCATGCCCTGACTGGGCAGGGATCTCACGTCATCACAACCAACGACTACCTGGCACGCCGGGACGCTGACTTTGCGGCTCCGATCTTGGACAGGTTGGGATTGAGTGTCGGCTGTATCGAAGGCCGTCTCCAGCCGGACGAAAGACGGCGGGAGTACGCAAAAGATGTGACTTACGGGACCGCAAAGGAAATGGGCTTCGATTTCCTCCGTGACCGTCTGAAACTGAAGAGCCCCGTAGACATTGACCGGCGGCCGGAAATTTTCTTGACCGAGCGGCCTGACAATCAGAGACCGGTGCAGCGGGGAATTCACTTCGCGTTGGTCGATGAAGCAGACAGCATTCTCGTCGATGACGCCCGCACGCCGCTAATCATTGCCAATTCCGACGCCAACGACGCCCCCACCAATGCGCTGGCTCGCTGGTGCATTCGCACGGCCGGTTTACTGGTACAAGATTTCGACTTCATCTACCAGCCGCAACATCGCGAAGCCCATCTCACGGAGGCCGGCTGTCGAAAACTAACCGGACTGCCCAAACCGGGCCTGATTGACTCGATCGGCATGGAACGCATCTATCACCAAATGGAACGCTCGCTTACGGCGATCATCGGCTTTGTGCGCGACCGGGATTATGTCGTCGCTGAAGGCAAGGTTGTCATCGTCGACGAATCGACCGGGCGTGTCATGCAGGGCCGCAAATGGCAGAACGGGTTACATCAGGCCATTGAAGCCAAAGAAGGCCTGACGATGACCGCGGCAAATCAATCGGCCGCCCGAATCACCGTGCAAAGTTTTTTTAATCGATATACCCACCTGGCCGGTTTGACCGGGACTGCGGCTGAAGTCTCTCGGGGAATGAAACGGACGTACCATTTGCGTGTCTTCGCAATTCGCACCAACCGGCCCTGCGTCCGCATTGGTCACGCAGCGCGCGTCTTCACAACCCGCGCGGCGAAGTGGAACGCGGTCGCCGACGAAATCGGCCGGTTGACCACCTCGAAGCGGGCGATCTTAATCGGCACACCTTCGGTCGAGTCGTCAGAACTGCTGGCCGCGGTTTTGAGGCAACGCAGGATTGAACACCAGGTGCTCAACTGCCGGCATCACGAGCAAGAAGCGAAGATTGTGGCCCGGGCCGGCGAAACCGGCTGCGTGACCATTGCCACCAACATGGCCGGCCGCGGAACCGACATCAAAATCGACGAAGAGGTCCGTCGCGGCGGTGGACTGCACGTTATCGCCACCGAAATGCACAGTTCGGCCCGCATCGATCGGCAGTTGGTTGGCCGCACGGCCCGACAAGGGGACCCGGGATCGTTTCAGTTCTTCCTTTCCTTGGAAGATGAACTGCTCAGATGTCTGAAGCCGCGTCGCCTGCAGAAAATCCGCCGCCGCGCCCGCTCCGGCGCCGACGGCGAGTTGCCTCGACACTGGGTCAGTCTGTTCAAACGAACACAGCGCTACTTAGAGCGGCTGCACAAAAAACAGCGACGAAAGCTGCTCAAACGAGAGGAACAGCGAAATCGCGTCTACGATCGCATGGGCCTCGACCCCTGCCTGGAGATGACCGACTGACCGCAGGGAGGATGGACGAAGGTTGAAGGAGAAAGGATGAAGGATTAACACGCCGGGCGTCGATTCTGGTTTCTTCCTTCCTCATTCAATCTTTCACGTTCGGCCTCCGGCCTTCTAGAAGGCTGGAAACGATGATCCGCCGATTCGTCAACAATTACGTTGAACGTCACCGTCACTGGGCTAACCAGTGGCTGCACCTGATCGGGGTCCCGTTGACGTTTGTGGTTTCGGCTGTGCTGCTGGTCCGCCACGAATGGTTGTGGGCGAGTGCATCGTTTGTCGGCGGATATGCACTTCAGTTCATTGGCCATGCGATTGAGGGGAACAACGCTGGCGAGGTTGTGCTGCTGAAAAGGATGCTCGGAAAGCCCTACGTTGAATTTGGCCCTCTGTCAAAATGGTCAAAGTTTAACGATTGAGCAGACGATACTCTCTGTGACGGTTCTGCCGATTGTGCCGACGGTCTATTGCTGCGTCCTGTCGTCGAACTGTTTCTGCGGTCGGACGCATGGGTTGAGATCACCGTGCCCACACCGGCTGAAAAGGCTTCGATCCAGCACCCGTTTGAGACACCCGGGCCGAAGGGACGTATCGATGCAAACTGGGCGCATCCCGCAGTTGTTGATGATTCTGGTTCTGGGAGGAGCCTGTGGCGGGTGCCTGGAGACGAAAAAGGCCCTGCATTATTTTGGCGACCATGATCTCGAGCATTACAAGCACGAAGCAACCGAAATCGAATTCCCCGACGTCCACGAACCAACGCCGGACGAAGTCACGTACACCGGCAAACCGCGGACCATCAACGATCGGCAGCATGACGAGACCTGGAAGGTGTCGCTGGCCGAGGTCGTGCAACTGGCCTTGGCCAACAACCGCATTATCCGCAGCAGCCCGTTTTTGTCGCGGGGGAGCGCTCTGTTCTCGAATCCCGATCGTAACCCGTCGGCTTACGATCCGTCGATTCAGGAAACTGGCGTCCTCTTCGGCGGACGGGGCATCGAGGCGGCCCTGGCCGAGTTCGACACACAGTTTACCACGACCATGCTCTGGGGCCGCAACGAAACGGTTCAGAACAACCGGTTCTTCTCGGGGGGATTGAATCCGGGGAACACACTGGTCGGTGAAACGGGCACCTTCCGGGCCGAGCTCCGCAAGCGGTTCGCTTATGGAGCAACCTTCCGTATCGGACACGACTGGG
>CAUZTK010000265.1:0-5440 GCA_963582395.1 Planctomycetota bacterium
AAGGCGCTCGAAAGTCGGGAACTCGGCCAAGTCGAGCGGGCCATCGAATTGATTCGCGAAGGTCGCTACGGAAGCTGCCAAGTTTGCAGAAATTCCATCCCCATTGCGCGTTTGAAGGCCCTGCCCTACACTCATCTGTGCGTCGATTGCCAACGTCTTCAGGAGGAGATATCGGCAGACGAGTTCGCCGAAGCGGAGGCAGATTGGTCGACGGCATACGAACATGAAGGCCGGTTGAGCGAAAAAGAATTGACCCTCGGCGACATCGACATTGATTAAGCTGGCCCCGCGCCTTGCAGACAGCGAAACACGCGGTCCTTTTACATCCGTGATTCGTCACCCGGCACGTCGCTGCTGAGAATTCGCCCAGACCGACTTTCGATCGATCACGCCACTCGGTTGCCGTATGATCGGCAAAGGATGTTTCCCCGTTCCATAATCGATTAAGGTATTTTGCAATGAATCGTCCTTCGACCTGCCTGCTGTGCAGCGCCACTCTGTTGGCTGGAATGGCGATCGGCAGTACGATCGACAATTGGCCGCTGACCGCGTCCGTTCAGGCAAATGCGTCACATCGGAGTCATGACGACGCCCTGTATCGCGAACTCGACCGGGCTGAGAACCCGCTGGTCGAAGCAAGCCGGCTGCTCAGCACGATTGCCAAGCTGACGACTCCCAGCGTCGTACACATTCAGAGTGAGTTTCAGCGGTCGTACAGCGGCGGCCAGCGCGGTCTGATCGAGGAGACCGGTTCCGGCGTGATTGTGACGAGTCCGAATGCCAGCGGTTACTTCGTTGTGACCAACCGCCACGTCATTTTCAATCACGTACTCGACCAGATTGTCGACATCGACGATATTTCGGTTTCCCTCCCGGACGGGCGGCTGATAAATCCCACACGCATCTGGTCCGACAAGGCTACCGACGTCGCGGTGATGAAGATTGTGGATCCGAATCTTCAAGCGGCCCGTTGGGGCGACAGCGACAAGCTGGAAATCGGACACATGGTGCTGGCCATGGGGAGCCCGTTCGGTCTGAGTCAGTCGATTTCGCTCGGAATCATCAGTGCCAAGGGACGTCGGTCGTTGAAACTTGGCCGTCATTCCGACGTGCTCAACCAGGACTTTCTGCAAACCGATGCCGCCATCAATCCCGGGAACAGCGGCGGCCCGCTGATCGACGTGCACGGCCGCGTGATCGGCATTAACACTGCGATCGCCTCCAACAGTGGAGGCAACGATGGGATCGGCTTCAGCATCCCCAGTAATCTCGCCCGAAAAGTGGTCGACGAACTGCTCGAGCGAGGAAAAGTGCAACGGGCGTTTCTGGGCGTCCATCTCGACAGCGGCTTCGACATCAAACAGGCGCGTAAGCTCAAACTCAACCGGACCCAGGGAGCCAGGATCACCAAGGTGTATCCCAACACGCCGGCAGCTAACGCCGATTTGAAATTCGACGACGTGATCCTCAAATTTCAGAAGATCGACGTGGCGGATGAAAACCACCTCATCAACCTCGTTAGTTTAACCCCGGTCGGCCAGAAAGTCAGGCTCGTCGTTTTTCGAGACGGCCGGAAAATGACGGTTGAGGTGTTATTGACCGACCGGAGTGAACTGGTCGAGCGCTCCGAGGCACCGTAGCCGCTACAACCGGGCCCAGTGAACAGAGTCCGGTCGAACCGTTAGACCGCGGCACGTCGCAATGTGCGTGTGAAGTAATCGAGGACTCCCTGCGCATCGACGTCACAGAGGACGTCGATGTTCGTCTGCCATTGTAGAACGCCTCGCCTGTCGAAGACGGTCATGCCGCGGGTCAGCTCGCCGCGGGTCTCCACGTCGACGGCGTCGGATCGGCTTTCAAAGAGCCGCTCCTGCGCGACGGCGGCCAGCGCGGCGATCTCATTCAAGCGAATTCCCTCGAAGCCCAAATGTTCATGATGGGCGCGAAACGCGTACGGCAATAACTGGTCCAACATCTGACTGAGGGGCGACGTTGGAACTGACTGCATGCGGTCGAATTGGTCGAAGGTCAACTCAACCCGGGCGCTGACGTCCAGAGGCACCAATGTTTTCGTGGCCGGAGAGCGCAGAACGTTGCGGGCGGCCAGCGGATCGGCGAAAATATTGAACTCGGCGGAGGCGGTCACATCGCCTCCACAGCGAACCGCTCCGCCCAGACAAACCAGCCGGTTCAACAGACTCAGAAACTCCGGTGCGCGTTCCGAGGCGATGGCCAGGTTCGTCAACGGCCCGAGCGTCAGCAGCGTTACCTCATTGGGATGGCTGCGGACAAGGTCGATCATCAGCTTTGCGGAATCGTGCAGATGATGCAGTTCGGCAACGTTGAACTGAAAATCTCCGAGTCCGGTTTCCCCGCTCAGCAGAGCCGGGACGAGACCCTCTTCGCCCACGCGAATTCTGGAATGGGCGACGTCGGATTCGGCACGTCCCAGCCGCGGCCATTTCGGGGGATCGAGAAACTCAATAATAGCCTGAACATTGCGAGTTGCCGTCCGACACGAAACGCATCCCGCCGTCGCCGTCACCGCCAGAACGTCGATCGCCGGATCGAAAACGGCCAGTGCAATCGCCACGGCATCGCCGATTCCGGGATCCGCGTCAATGATCACTTTCTGTGCCAAGGCCCGTTTTCTTTCTTGCGCCGTCTGTGAAAGTTGCTGCCGATCCGTCGTTGAACAGCCCAGCATCACCGACTTTCGGCGCCCATCGAAGCCACTTCGTGGCTCACCAGCAGACGACGTCCAAGCCGGATCGAACTCGTACAACAGCAATCTCAAGCGTAAGCTAAAGGCGCCACGAATCTTACGACGAGATTGTAAATCTGTCAATGTGCATTCCCAAATGGATCGCCGGCCAGTTCCAGATTAATCAGCAGAAAATTCCCCTCGCTGCGATCGCAATTCTCCGTTTAACTCGTGGGCTGACCGGCGGCAAGTCTGTATAATCCAGTTCCGTCGAAAAGAATTGCGTTCATAAGATGACCTTTCGTTTAGTCAATCGAAATTCTGCACGCTTATGACTGCCGAAATCCACACCGCTTTGTCGTGTCTTTTTGACGGCGGCGATCTCTCGTCCGAGCAAATGCAGTCGGCCATCGCCGTGATCATGGACGGCCGATGCACCGAGGCCGAAATCGCGGCACTGCTGACGGCTCTGAAGATGCAGGGCGAGACGGTTGAAGAAATTGTGGGGGCCGTCCGGGCCATGCAGGCACGGGCGGTCAACATCACGACCGGGCAGAGCGGTCTGCTTGACACGTGTGGGACGGGCGGCGACGAACTCTCTACGTTTAACATCAGCACAGCCACGGCGCTGCTCGTTGCCGCGACGGGGGTTCCGGTCGCCAAACACGGAAACCGTAGTGTCTCCAGCACCAGCGGTTCGTCCGACGTGCTGCAGGCGCTGGGAGTCAACATTTTTCTGGAGTCGCAGCAGGTTGCGCGTTGCGTCGACGAAATTGGCATTGGGTTCTGCTTTGCACCCTTGTTTCACGGTGCGATGAAACATGCCGCGCCGGTCAGGAAACAACTCGGGTTTCGAACGATCTTCAATCTGCTGGGGCCGCTGACGAATCCCGCCGGTGCCGAATACCAGCTCGTCGGAGCCAACCGCGACGAGACTGCTGAAAAACTCGCACATGCACTGGCCCAACTTGGCCGAAAGCGGGCGCTGGTCGTCTGTGGGGCCGGGGAACTGGACGAAATCAGCCTGTGGGGGCAGACGACGGCCTTCTTCGTGGAAGGGCGGAACGTTTGGAGCGAAATTTGGACTCCAAAGACGTTCGCTTTGCCTGCGTGCCGCGTGGAAGATCTGCAGGTTGATTCGGCGGAGGAAAGTGCCGATGTCATCCGTCGCGTTTTCGCCGGCGAACTGGGAGCGACGCGAAACATTGTGCTGGCCAATTCGGCGGCGGCACTGATCGCCGCCCAACATGTCGATAATGTCGAACAGGGCGTCGAACGGGCTGCGGCAGCAATTGATTCCGGCAGCGCCGCCAAGCTTTGTCGCCGCCTGGTGGAAATGACCAATGCATGACGAAGTTTGAGTTAATGCCAGACCCCCTTGCACGGTAACCGCGTCACTTGCGTCGCCTGCCGGCCTCTCTATAATTCAATAATCCAGTGGGATGCTTCGGTCTTGATCGTCGCTGCGGGTGAAGTCCTGCAAGGGCGACGATGTTCCGGAAGGTCTTGTGAAAATTCTTCGCCGTTCGGTTGCTCGTCGACCGGATATCGGTTCGGGTTCAGTGGTTGCCATGCGTGAGTGGTTTCGAAATATTTGGGTTGCCGTCACCACGGTCGCCGTCGGTTTGTGGGTCACGATTCGGACGATGCGCGAGACGTATCGTCGCCGCACGTTTACCGAGGTTTACGAATATCCCGAAGTCCCCGTGCCGGTCAAATCCCGGTATCGTGGATTTCACCGCTTCGACTTGACGATCTGCATCGGCTGCGAAAAGTGTGCGGTAGCCTGCCCTGTGGATTGTATCTACATCGAGAAAGAAAAAAGTCCGGTCGGCAAAGGTTTTCGCGTCGATAATTTCACGATCGACTATACCAAGTGTATGTTCTGTGCCTTGTGCGTCGATCCCTGCCCGGTGGACTGTATTTTCATGGGCTCGAATTACGACCTGAGTTGCTACAGCCGAGACGGCTGCATCGTCGATTACGCCAAATTACCGTTGGAAATGGCCTGGGGACAGGCAACGCTGAACCCGACGGCTGTCTCTGAGTCGAAAGTTCTTTACGAACCGGTTTGGGTCAAGGGTGAACCGAGTCCGTTCGAGTACTAGGTGGGCTCGTCAGAATTGCGGGTGGACGGCGTGGTTCGTGACCGCGCAAAGGAACTGAAATCGCGACGATCGTAAGCAGCGTCAGCCTCCTGGTCGGCGGACCGGTCCTTGCGATTTGCAAGATAAGGTGAGTGGGAATGAATGCCGCCGCGAAAAAAATGTATTTCACATTAGAGGAAGCGAATCAGCGGCTGCCGCTCGTCCGGGCTATCGTTCAGGACATCGTTGATCTGTTTCGTGACATTCAGGAACGCCGCGAGCGACTGGCCCATATCCGTCAGCGGCCGGGCGCTGCCCACCACAACGAAGAGTCGCTCTATACGGAAGAGTTGCAGCAGACCGAAACCGAAATCGAGAAGGATATTGACCGTGTTGACGCATTCGTCGACGAGCTGCGCCAGCTTGGGGCCGAGCTGAAAGATCCGTTGTCCGGGTTGGTAGACTTTTTAACTCTCATCGACGAACGGGACGCGTATTTGTGCTGGAAGCTGGGCGAGGACGAAATTGGATACTGGCACGAACTGGATGCCGGCTTTCAGGGAAGGCAATCGCTGTTGGAGAAGTCGGTACCCTGCGATGAGTCCGTCGAAAGCGATTCCGTCGAAGACAGGCCGTGATCGATTGGCAA
>CAUZTK010000266.1:0-5412 GCA_963582395.1 Planctomycetota bacterium
CCACTGGAACGCCTAAACCGCGTGACGAAAGACTTGAAAATGAACACAGCCGCTCTCCTCGTCTCTCCCTCTCTCCATCAATCTCTTGGCAGCTTAACCAAAATCATCTTTGTGACATTCACTGTTTGATTCCGGCTCCGCCGGGTTGGGGGACAACCGAAAACGGTTTCAGACCTTGTTCGACACAGGCTGATACGGTCGTCACGGTCACGAGCTTCGCCTGCTCATCGACCACGATGCACATGCCTTCCATTTTGTACTGGCTGATGATTGCCTGGATTGCTTTCAGGGCTGGAACAACGCCTAGCTTCTGATTCTGCGTCATGTTCTGCGTCATACCGGCCACTTTCAACGCATCGCCGTTCACCTTGAACTGCACCCGCGTCTCTGTCCCAATGTAATCGAACGCCGCGTACAACGGAGTATTGCGGAAGTCGATCTCGATTTTGCGCTTCAACCGGTCTGCGATCCGATCGGGCAGTTGGGTGCCCGTAGGACCGGTGGGTGTCGATTTGCTGAAATCGGTCCTCAACGATTCGATCCAGGTCAAAACGAGCCCCGCAGCCAGGTTCGGCGCGGCCCGCTCGGGAAGCACCGTGATCAGCCGCACGTATCGTCTGCCGATCTCTTCCAGAGTCGACTCCGAATAGCCATAAACCATGGCCGGAAAACGACCGATGATCTGGCGCGGGCCGAGCTTTGCGGGATTCATTTTTTCGACCGCGGCCAACACGTCGTGCGGTAAAGCGTCGAGCTTGTTGCGAAACTCCTGACGGACCGTTCTGGGCCTGCTGACGTTCTGGGTGCGTAGTAGCATTTCAGAGTGAAACGTCTCGTTGCCGAGATGCAGGCTCCAGACCACGGTCGAAACATCTTCGCCGAACCAGTCGACGAACATGTTCAACAGGCTGCGGGCTTTGGGGGGAACGAGCACGTCTTGAAAATTCTGCAGATCGAGCGGTTCGAAGATGACCGTTAGGTGTCGATCTCGGTCAGTCTGATTGATGATCTCTTCGATGTCCGTGTCGGTCGCCTGCGGAGTCGTCAGGGCATCGACCATTTGGCTGGCAGAATTTCGCGGCGCGACGACGAAGGTCTTTTGATCAAGAATTATGAAGACATGCTCGTCGTTCAGGTAAAGTGCGCGGTGCCCGAAACTCTCGTCGCGCTCGGCCTGAAACTTGAGGATCAGGTCCGCTGGCTGATGTTCCTCGACCAGCCGGACGACCGCTGCGACCTCGGGTGGCGTTCCGCGCTCCCCGAGCAGCAAACAGATCAGTGCCTCTTCAATCTCAACCGGTTCGAAAAGACAAATTTCCTTGAGCATCTTTTCGATCCAAGAGTTGATTCCGGCGCCGAGACAATCGCGGAATTCTTCACCCATCGAGCCGGCCTGCCACAATTCCTCCGGATGCACGTTGACGACCATCCGCGCTCCGGAGGGAACGTACAACAGCTTGATGGGACCTCCGCGCGTCGGACTGGCGGATTTTGCCAGGGCCTGGTCTTCTTCGAGACTGTTTTTCTCAGCCTGAGACTGCTTGTCGACCCGGGGCCGCTCGTGAATTGAGTCCCGGCGTGATCCTTGCGTCAGAAAGACGAGCAGCACAACGGTGACTGCCGTGATGGTGCCCACGGCCAACGTGATCTTTTTTCGCTGTGCACTTTTTCGTCTGACTCTTTGAAGCCGAGCGACGCTCCCGTCACAGGCCGTCTGAATGTCGATCCACTCCGACTGGGGCTCCGAGGCCGAGGCCACAGACGGCTGAACTAGCTCGGTCATCACGGGCGCAGGCGGCGGGGAAGCGGAACTGTCGCCGCCCGCTGACAGGTCGTCCAGGACCCAGCGGGCCGAAGTCTCCACGGCAGCCTGCGCGGCGGGAGCCGGAGTGCTGTCGAGCCGTTCCCTTTGCGCTTCGTCCGGATGCTCAAGCACGAACCGGTGGCGGCATTTCGGACATTTTCCCCTGCGGCCGAGCAGGGCCGAATCCCGCAAGCGAAGTTCCCGTCCACATTGGGGACAGGGAATCAGCAGTGGTTGCATCAAGCCGTCCGTTTCCCGGTGTGCGATCGTCACCGCACGGCGGCATCAATCCGGCCCACAACGGCCGCCGTGTTGCCGCTGATTTGGCGGCAAAGCCTTTTGCTGTGTGTTTCCACCTATTTTACGATTTCGCTGCCGGTTTTGCCAAGTTGTTTCCCCAGACCTAATTTACAGGAAACGGGGCTCTTCGTCGGCAAAGGGGTGCAAAGAGCGAATCGTCTTTTTTGGCAAGGCGTCGACAAGCGCGACAGCCATTTTGAAGTCGTGGCCGGTCGTGATCTTCAGATTCATCGGCGAGCCCTCGACGACCGTGACTTTGTGGCCGAGGTTCTCGATCAGTTGCGCTTCGTCGGTCGCTGCCAAGCCGGCCCGTTTTTCGAAAGCCTCCAGCAGCCAATCGCGGCGAAAAACCTGAGGAGTCTGTGCCAGCCACAAGCCATCGCGGGGAATCGTTTCAGCAATCAACTTTCCCGCCTTAACCCGCTTTAAGGTGCTGGTGAGGGGCACGGCAGGAATGGCCGCTCCTGATTTTTCGGCGGCCTGAAAAACCTTGTCGATCCACTCCAGCACCAGCAGCGGCCGGGCCGCATCGTGGATGGCCACAAAATCGACGTCGTTTTTGACCCTCGCCAACGCCTTTTCGACGGTGTCGGCACGTTCGGCGCCCCCCTCGACGATCTCGATGTCCATAAAAGCCAGGTTCGGTCGAAACTTCTCTTTGAACCACTCAGCATCTTCCGGCGCAACGGCGATCAACGTCTGCAACACATCGTCACGGTTCAAGAAATGCTCCGCCGACCGCAGCCAGATGGCCCGCCCCTTGAGTTCGACGAACGGCTTCTTCCGCTTGTTCCGCTGAAACCGTGTGCTCCGACCGGCCGCGGGAAGAATGACTGCAAACGTAGCCATCGGCGTTCCTCCTTATAGGTTTTGATGATAGTCACCCATCCGGGGACCGGCAAGAACGCGAATCGCCGGTGATGTCGGGAAACAACAATCGGCCGAGCGGACGTTGCTCGAGGGCAACGTCCGCTCGGCTGCCGGGAAGTCAGCCCGCGAATGTCTCCGTGTCGCATTTTGTTTTCGACACAGATGTTACGCCGATGTTGTTCGCGTTCTTTGACAGTTTGGCATTCCGTTCGTTCACAACGGTTTAGGAACGACAAGATTTCTTGGCAATGTCGTCGTCTATTTGACCAGGGTTCATGGGACGGATTAGCACAACACGAGAGGTCTGCCATGTCAAAACCGTTGATCGTTTTGCTCAGTGAAGACTCCCGATTGATCTGTGAATTGCCTGCCCGTCTGAAATGCCGGTTCACATTTGCCGTTTGCGAATCGAGCGAGGAGGTCGGCGAATTCTTTACCGACAACATCGCAGCGGCATTCGTCGCGGACTTTTGCACGATCAGCAACGGAGGTCATTCTCAAGACCGTTTGCTCGGGGACCTGCAATGCCGCTTCCCCGAGATGCCGCTGCTCATGCTCACCGGCGACCACTGTCCCGAACCGTTGCGGCGCAGGGCCGCCTGCAGCGACCTCGCACATCTTCACGGAGAGGCGGACTTGCAAAAATTGATGGCGCTGCTGATCGATCAAATTCCCACCCAAGACATGCCGGTAACGAGTTTTGCCGACGGTACGACCGGCGCGGCAGGTGATGATGCGGTGCGGGCCGAAACGGTGCTCCACGGGATGACTCGCCGGTTCGAGACGAAGACACCGCAGTTGAAAACAATGCTCGCCGAGTTGGAGGTGGCGGCCAGACACGACGTGACGATCTTGCTCATCGGCGAGACCGGTTCGGGCAAGACCTTCCTCTCACGATTGATCCACGAGGTCTCGCCCCGAAAACATCAGCCGTTTCTGACCGTGGACTGCGGCGCCTTGCCCGCCGAGTTGATCGAAAGCGAGCTGTTCGGGCACGTCAAGGGGGCCTTCACCAGCGCCCACGCCGACAAGGACGGAAAATTTGTCGCGGCCGGCTGCGGCACAATTCTGCTCGACGAGATCGACGTGCTCGGCACCGAACAACAGGTGAAGCTGCTGCGGGTGATTGAAACGGGGGAATTCGAGCCGGTCGGGTCGAACAAAACTCTCAAAAGCCAGGCTCGGCTCGTCGTCGCTAGCAACCTCGATTTACAGCCGCTTGTCGAGCAGGGACGGTTTCGGCCGGATCTCTACTATCGGTTGAACATGTTCAACTTCGAGATCCCTCCGCTGCATCAGCGCAAGCCGGACATCCCTCCGCTGGCACGCAAGTTTATCGGACAGTTGGCCGCCAGACACGGTATCAAAATCCGACACTGCGACGCCGGAGTTTTCGAGGCGCTGCAAATGTACGTCTGGCCGGGCAACGTCCGAGAACTGGAAAACGTGATTCAGCGGGCCGTCATTTATTCCCGCGACGGAAAGTTGTCGCTCGAACAATTTCCCGCGCACATCTTGAGGGGACCGTTCCGGCCGCCCCGTGACCCGTCTGTCACGCGGCAAAAACGGAACCATGTTGACAGCACACTCGGTCAGAAGTTGGCCTGCAACGAGCGAAAAATCATCCAGCAGACGTTGTTTGAGAACAATTTCAGCCGGACGAACACCGCCAAGGATCTCGGTATCAGCCGCGTCACGTTCTACAACAAAATGAAGAAGTACGGGATGACAAAGTGAACGGGGCGGTTGTCCGTTGTCAGTCCTCTTCTCACCACTCGCCATTCGCCACTATTGCGGGCGGTTTGACTTTCCGGCGACTTGTTTCGAGACCTTCTTCCTGCCGCTGCCGTGCGCCATCAAATGCTGACGATACGTCTTTAACGGACGGACGAGCGATCTTTCGAGTACCGTCTTCCGCGTCTGCCAGTCGGACCGCTGCAGGTCGAGTTCGCGGGTCAACCGGTGCATTTCGATGAACGCCGCTTCGAGTGCCCCAATGCTTTTTTCGACGTCGTTGAGTGCGATTGTTGAGGAGGTCGCTTTCACGGCGTGCCGCCCTTGCCAGCGCACCTTGAGCATCTGCAAGAGTGCGTCGATGTGGTCGCGGCGCTGTATGGCATCCGGTGCCGCTTCCGGAGACTCGACCAGGAGTTTGAGGGCCGACACAATATTTCTGACTGATCGGTCGCGTGAGTCGGTAAAGTAGACGAGATATAGCCGATGCATCAGCTCGGCCTGCGGGTCGGGTGTCTTCGAACGGGCATATAGCCGGGCGACTTCATCGTGTACAAAGAAGCTGACCAACGGATCGTACGGTGTTGTAAACGCGGCCAGCCGGTCTATCTGCTCTGGTTCCGGTTGTTTGGCTGCATCGCTCAACGCCACGAAATAATCTTTTCTACGTTGCTCGTCTGGGTGAAGCCGGCGCTGCGGCGGCT
>CAUZTK010000267.1:0-5387 GCA_963582395.1 Planctomycetota bacterium
AACTGTTTCCGGCGGCTTTTCCCAGACCGGCGTGTTGCCCGAATCGTCAAACTTCGTTTTCGCCTCACCCTCGAACGTGATTTTGCGAATCTGAACCGGCTTCTCCTTCTCGCTTTGCGTTGCGATCAAATCTTCCGGAACCCAGACCAGCACGATCAGCACCAGGTGAGTCGCGACCGAAAACACGAACGACTTAATTGTCGTCATCTTGTCGCCCCAGCGCGTCACCAGCATCGTCAACAAGTGAACCGACACAAACAGCAATCCGACGAGCAGCACCCCGCGCAGCAAGAACGGACTGACTTCGATCTGCCGGTCCAGCAACTCCATCAGTTCCTCGAACATCATTCTCCCTCGGCCTTCAGACGGTTCGCCAGCGATACGGCGTTGATCTGCGCCCGCTGACAAATGACCAGCACGTTCATAATGTGCTGATACGGCCCTTCTCCTTCGCCACGAATCACGACGGCCTGATCGGCGTAGTTCTGCTTGGCCTGTTTCAGGTCGTCTTCCAGTTGCGACTGACTCCGCACCCGGCTGTTTACAACAATTTCACCGTTTTGGCGGACGTTGACGACAATCGCGTCAGGCAGACTTGTCAACGGTTGCGGCAGGGAAACCGTCGGCAACTGAACGTCGTATTGCCGCTCAGCCTGCGTAAACTGAGTGCCCACCATGAAAAAAATGATCAGCAGGAACACGATGTCGATCATCGGCGTCAGGTTCAGGGTCGGCTCGTCAACCGTTTCGGTCTTCAGTGGCATCGTTTTTCATCCAAGACCTGTTTTGCCTGTCGGAACAATGCGGCGACTCTGGCCGATAGAAAATTTCCGCCACCACGGAATTGACGGCCCCGTTCGGTTTCCCGACCGGGCAGCACGTCATCGAAGCCTGTGTACTATATCGGAGAAGCGGAAGGAAGATGAGAGTGATTTCGATTTTGTCGGGTTTCGATTCTTAAACCGCCGTGGAAATTTCGTCTTAACCAACTATATGAAAATTGGTTACGACTTAAATCGTCCGCCAGGGGATTCGACGGCCTGGAAGTCGCTCTGGACGGTTTGTCCAAGACCTTGTCACCTGGTGACTCTCACGAGACCTGCCGCTTTCGCTTTCGGCAGGGGATCTTCGTAAGGCAACGCTTTGAGGAACTCGACGAGATCGACAATCTGCTCCTTCGACAAGTGGTTGGTCTGAGAGTGCTTGTCGTGACGATTGTAGACTCTGAACACTTCTTCCAGCGTGCGGGCCTTCCCGTGATGCAGATAGGGCGCGGTGCGGTACAGGCCGAGCAGCGTCGGTGTGTCGAAGGCCGGTCCCATCTTTTTACCGGCATCGTCCACGGCCGTGCCGACGTCGTGGCGAACAATTTTGCTGCTCGGGACCGAATCGGTCAGAAATGGTCCCGTGTGACATTTTGCGCAGCCGGTCTGTTTTGAGAAAAACAGATCGCGCCCACGGTGCGCCGCTTCGCTCAACCCCTGCTTTGCGTAGGGGCTGAGCGTGAACTCATGTGTGTTGGCGTAGGCTGCTATGGCATCGAGCGACTTCGAGAGTCCTTTGTTCGGCGGACCGAGCGATGGATGAATCTTCCCCGTCACCAGTCCGCGACCTTGCATGAGCGGACCGCGAATGGTGTGCTCGAAGTCCTGCACTTCGTCGCGGTCTGCTGACCAGTGAATGGGATGTGTCCAGGCCATGCCGGCCAGCGATTGAGTATTTCTCAACCCTTCGGGGTTATGCCACGTGCGGCCGTCGGACTGTCCGTCGGGATGACAACTGGAGCAGGAAATCCAACGCTGCCCAACCATGGGCTGCAAGGCCGAGTAGAAGAGCCGTTTTCCGAGCAGCACTTCCTCACCGAGCGGGTTGTCGGTGACGGCGATTCGCGACTTCTGCCGCAGCGTTCTTGCGTCGTAAGAGACGACTTCAAAGTCAAGCGCGTTATAAACGTAGAACACGTCGCCGTCGGGAGCCACGCGAACGGCTCGAGGATTGTGCCCCAGTTTGATCGAGGAACGATATCTCAATTCGCGGTAGTCGTCATCGACCACGTTGCAGACGAACATGTCGTCTGTTCCGCTGAAGACGACGAAGAGCGTCTTGCCATCGGGCGAAACGGCCGTTTCCCACGGGTTTGAAGTGACGTGGTTACCGATGAAGGCGTCCATTGGAATCCGTCGTCGACGTCTTCCCTCCTCGGCTCGTGTATCGGCGACCGAGACGTAGGGAAGGATCGAACCGGCGCCGTGAGTGACCGTGACTCGCGAACGAATGTGGGCCAGGTAGGCCTTCGGTCGATGCGGGTGCAGGGTGATCTGCCGAGAGAGATTGTCGGTGCGGATACCGGCCCACTGGTCGCGTGTTTGACCGCTGTCGACGTCGACACTGCGGACGAGGCTTGTGTAATATTCAGTCGTATACAGAGTACGATCGTCGGCAGACAGTGCGATTCCTCGGAGAAATTTGCCTTCGGAGAACTCTCGTAGCGGCTGACGCGACTTCACATCGATTTCGACGATCCGTCCTGGATAATCAAGCGTGACAAAGACCCTTGAACCGTCGTGTTTGCAGACGACTCCGTACGGTTCGTCGAAAACCTCCGTTGCTCCCAGCAGCTTGCCCGCATCGGCATCGACGAAGACAACCGCATCCTCGTCATAGACGGCTACCGCCAGGTTGTGGGATTCGCCGAGAAATGTGACGCCTTCCGGGTGCTGGCCGACTCGGACTTCACAGAGCTTCTGCTGCGATGCCAGATCGACGATGGTGACGGTTCCACTGTCACGATTCGAGCAGGCCAGTAGCATACCGTCTGTTGAGATGTCCATCAGACTGTTGGACTGCCCTGCTAAGGCGAGATGCGAGACGAGCAACAGCCACGCGAGGATTCCAGCGCAGACAGCCCGAGCAGGGCGTCGAGGCCGAACCGCGGTCTCTCGTTCGATGACGATCATCAGCATCCCTTTGTCAAACAACTCGGATTCGTCGGCCGGTCGACGCAGACTTCCAGCGGTCACAAATTACGGTTTTTCGGGATGGCGAAGCTCCTGCTGAGCCGTGAATATCACCGACCCCTCGGCTTAGCAGAAGCCTCGCACTCCTGCAATTTGTGGCCACAGCGAGTATAACCGGCTGGGGCGAGTTCACGCAAAGGCCCCTCGTTCCGAACCAAGGGACGCGCTGAAACTCTGAGACGGTGTTGGCCCAGGTCTCAGTACAGAGTATCACCCGAATTCCGATTTCCGGATGAGGGAATGGAAAGGGAATCTTCTGGCAGCCGTGCGCTGAAATTTACCGCCCGGCTTGCGCAAGCCGCTTCTGGGCAGCACGTTTGCCTTGTGAATGGTCGCTCGGACTCGGTACACTGAGAGAGTACGCTTCGATGAAAGAGCACTCCGGCCGACCGCAAAGGTTCTCTCCCCCAGCCTGCGCCACTGACCCGCACCGCCGACGAGATGGTCACCACCCTGGACAATAAGGCCCCGTTTTCTTGAGGATTCTCCGATGAGCAAACCGGTATCGCTGGCACTCGTTGCCGCCCTCCTGGCCGCCGTTTCGCTGTTTAGTCCCGGCACCGTCTCAGCCGCCGACATCTTCCCCGACAAAAATCTTGAATCGGTCATCCGCAAAATCCTGCGGAAAAAGACCGACAAGGACGAGATCACCGAGGCTGACTTAAAGAATGTTTTCATCCTGAAAGCCCGGGGCAAAAAGATCAAGGACCTGACCGGGCTGGAAAAATGCGATAAGCTGGCCCTGGTCAACCTGGCGGGGAATGAAGTCAGCGACCTCAAGCCGCTCAGCGGGCTGCAGAACATTCAGTCGCTCGATCTCTCGAAAAACAAAATCTCCGACATCTCGCCGTTGGCGAAGCTCGTGAAGCTTCAATATTTGCAGCTCGAGGAAAACCAGATCGAGAAAGTGGATGCCGTCAAGGATCTGAAAAAACTGTCAGCACTTTATCTCTCCGAAAACAAGATCAAGTCGGTCGAACCGCTGGCCGGGCTGGAGAAGCTCTCCTCGTTGTATCTGAAAGGGAATCAGCTCAGCGACATCAAGCCGCTCCAGGACCTGAAATGGCTGTCGTCTCTGGATCTGCGGGGCAACGCCGTCACGCAGGTCGGCCCCCTGGCCAAGATGACCGAGTTGCGCTATACGATGCTTCAGGGAAACAAGATCAGCGATATCTCGACGCTGGTGGCCATGGCGAAAAAAGACGTCGAGGGGGACAAGCGCTTTGCCCCTTACTGGCATCTGTACCTGAAGGGCAATCCGCTCAACGAGGCGGCCCAGAAGGAGCATCTCCCGGCGCTTAAGGAAATGAACGTTCGCATTAACATGGCAACGGACTGACGGGTAACGTCTTTTCGATCGGCAGCATGCCATCTCTGACGGCTTGTGTCACAGAAGTTGGTGCGCATTAACCGCTTCGTCATGAGATTGGGTAGGTTTTGGCTGACTGCATCACCGCGACCCCTGGTCGCGGCTTGACAACGTCTTTTGAACCCAGCGAATGCTTTGACAGCAGCGTTGCGTTGGACCCGCCAGAAAATATAAATCCTTCAAAATCGGCCGTTTCCCGACACAACGCGAATTGACGCGTTGCGTTCAGACCGATACAGTGGAAGTAAGATACAATTTGCTGAACGAGCGCTGGCCGTCGTTTTGTCTCTTATTTCCTTGTTTTACGGCCTGAGTGTTCACGATTTAGCAAGTTGATCGCTGAAAGTGTAGACTCATGCTAGGTGAACTGATTCCCTGCGGGGGCGGTGACCCCATCCCCCTGCTGAAAACGAGGCTCCTGATCGGACGGCGGAGCCGTTGCGACATCACGCTCAGTTTTACCAACGTCTCGTCACACCACTGCGAGTTGGAGTTGGTGGATGGATTCTGGTCGGTCCGCGACCTAGGCAGCCGAAACGGCGTCAAGGTCAACGGGGTTCGTTGCAAAACTAAATGGCTGATGCCGGGCGACGTCGTCTCGGTGGCCAAGCACCGCTACGAGCTAATTTATACACCGATTGGCGACGCTCCGCCCCCGGAAGAGGAAGATCCGTTTGCGATCCCGCTGCTGGTCAAGGCTGGTCTGATGCGTCCGCAGTTGGATGAGACAGAGACGTCCTCTCGCTCATCCGGCAAGGCGGGGCAAGCGGTTCAGGCATCAGACGATGATGCGGGGCTTTTCGACTGGCCAATGGAAGACGAAGACGGTGAGACGAATCATCGCCACCCGAGTTCTCGATGAGCCGTCACAGGCGGTTTGTTTCGCAAATCACCCTGTCTGGTTGTGCGGAAATTCGACTGCCAAGCAAACCGAAGTTTCCGGATGAGACGCCGCCGCCCCCCTTTGCGGCGACAGAAAAGAAAGCGTGGCCGGTAAGAAG
>CAUZTK010000268.1:0-5383 GCA_963582395.1 Planctomycetota bacterium
GTTAAGGTGAATCGGTACTGCATGCAGAACAGCAGAAGTGTTATTTCTGCTTGTTGTCCGAAAAGTCGTCTCGTTCGTCGTACGCTCGCACGGTCAAATACCACTCCTGCCACTTTGCGACGACTTGGGACCGCCAACTTTTGCGGGCCGCTTTCTGTTGGCTTTCGGTCGCGTCTTCCGGAAGTCCGTGAAGAGGGTGATCTGGTTTTCCGAAGCCGCGTGGTCTGCGGCTCAGCGTGCAAAGTGCATTCCGTGCTTCGACCATGACGTCGAGATTGGGATCATCCAGGGCGGCGATCATCAGCGGCGCCAAGCGCAGGTCGTCGCTCCGCGACAGCGCCCACAGCGCGATGCGGCGGACCTCGGGTCGCGGATCTTTCACCAGCCGGACCAAACGCATTTTTTGGCCGATCAGCGCCTTCCGGTTTCCGAGCTGCACTTTTTCGAGAATCGCCTGTTGCGTCGATTCGATCTTCAAACTCTGGGGGTTTTCAAGTTCCGCTAGCAATTCATCGAACAGGCCCAGAGATTTACGTGTTTTTACTTTTCCGCCCGTGACTTGGATCTGCAATAGGTTGTCTGGCAGCCCACGTCCGCCGGCCAGTAAGCCGCTACCGACACCGATGCTGCGAATCGGCCGGTTGAGCAACTTTGCGGTCGCCCTCGTCAAGAACAACAATCCGAAACTGGTCCCTGCCGCCGGTCCGGACGAGCTTGACCAGCTTCCGTTCTCGGCTTGAGTCTGCAAGAGATGGGCAGCCCCTTCAGAGTACCAATTGTGATCGCCGATCAGCTCGACGTCGGCTAGCGCGGCTGCCCGTTCTAAGCCATAAAGAAAATAGTTGACGTGTGATCGACCCCTGATTAGTTCACCTCCTTCGATCGACCAGTTCTTTGCCAGCCATCCCAGCCCTCCGAAGATCGCTTTGTCGATGGGTGCCAGCGGTATCTTCGCCTTGGCCACTGAGGGTCTTCTTGATGGCTTCGGTTTCCTGGAATCCTCCGGCGTGTCCAGGTCGATCGGCTCCAGAAAGCGAAACTTGTTTGGCCGGTCGGACGTTTTCTGTTTCTGTTGTCGTTGTTGCCTCGGCAACGACTTCTCAGCATACAGATGCATTTTGGCGATGTGCAGGCTACCGGTTCCGGCCACCGTCATCGTGTGTCTCGACGAGCCACCCTTCCCCGCATCCGGGTGATACGAAAACCCACCGTCTGGACGCTGGGTTCTGACGTGCCAGGCGGCAGCCCGACTCCACACATCCAGCGGAACGTCGATTCCAACCCGCGATGACGTCCAAAGGCCGAGCATGGCGTATTGCGATATGCTTGTATCACCTTGGTCGGTCACCCCTGTCGGGTAGTACCAGCATCCATGCGAAAACTGACCCCGAATGATGTAGCGCGTCACGGCCTCCATCTGTGGACGGTATTGCTCCGGGTCAACCGCCTCGAGCACCATCAAATCGACTCCGGCAGTGTAATAGTGGTGCCCGCCGGGATTGTAGTTGTCCTGATCGATTTTTTTCAAAATCAGATCAACAATCTGAGCGACACTCGGAGCATCGGGCGGCTCACCTGCCTTGAGCATCGCCAAAGCAACCAGGCTGTTGAAACCGGCGACTTGAGAGACGGCGGTCTTCCGTAGATAGTCCACGCCGTGGTCAATGGCGTGCTGGATCTGACGGTCGTCGGCCGAAGCGCCGTCGCCGAACAGTCCGAAGTCCAACACAGCGGCCACGAACAGAGCACCCACCACGATGACGGCCTGTCGCCGGCAGCAGAATCTCATGGCATTGCCTGAATGGGGAGCTCGAAGGACGAACGTCCTTCTGATACGGCAAAGAGGTCGTGTTTTATGTTATTTTGGGCGATCGGCTATGTCAACAAGCGATCGCGGGGCTCCGGCGGCGGTTTTTGCCCTGCCAGGCGGCAAAAGCCGAAGAGGAATACGAGGCGATTACATCGCTGGCTGTCGACCTGCGAACCGGCGCACAGTTACCCCGCCTTGCGCTGCTCAACGAGCAGGTCGTGGGTCGGCAGATGGATCGGTTCGACGCCTCGCTCTTGGAAGAGCTGCGCCAGGTGAACGTGGCAGGTGAACAACAAAATCTGCTGGCCGCCTGCGGCAAACTGCAGCAACGTGTCAACCGCCGCTTCGGTCCGTTGCCGATCGAAGTTGACGAACACGTCGTCGAGGACCATCGGCAGTTCGACCCCCTGCCGGGCGAACTCGTCCACCAATGCCAGCCGAACAGCCAGAAAAAGTTGCTCACGAGTTCCGCCGCTGAGTTGTTCAATTCCAGATACGCGGCCCTGCTCGTCATCGACCTGCAGACGCTGTTGCCCCAACGGAGTCCAGATGTTGCGGTAACGGCCTCGCGTCAACTGTTGAAGATACCTCGAGGCCGCTTTGAGCGTTCTCGGCTGAGAGGTCCGTTCGAACTCTCTTCGCATGGTGGCAACGGCTCGGTCCGCCATTTGCACGGCGAACCACTCTTCCGCCGTTCGTTTCAACTGATCTTCGAGGCTGGCACGATCGTATCTCAGGCGTGTCGAATGACGGTCGTCAGCCAGCACCGCAATCTCTTGCTTCAGGCTGCCCAAATGCTCGAAGCACAGTTCGAGTTCCCCTGCGGCCTGCTCCAACTGACGATTGAGCCGTTCGATGTCTTTCTCGTTTTCGGTAGTGTTATAATCGAACAGATCTTCTTCGACAACGGCCCAGTCGGGATTGCTTTGGCAGGCGGCGTCGAGTTCTGAATTGGCCAGCAATAGCGCGTCCTGTAGCTCCTCGCGCCGCACAATCCAGCCGGCCCGCTGCTCGAATTCCGGGCGATCGGCCGACCCCGCCTGAACCAGCAGCGCATCTCGTTTCCGCGTCTCTACGTAGATCGTCTGCCGGTAACGGGCCGCTTCGCGCCGTAGGCGTTTTGCTTCGGAGAAAAGACGTCGGCGCTCTTTTCGACGATAGCGATCGCTCTGGAGCTGCTCGTCCCACACATCAAGCAGGTCCGACGGATGCTCCGCGTCGCCGTGCTCCCAGCCAAGCTGTTGCGCTAGGTGCTCAACTCGTTGACGAAAGTCGTCGAACATCCGACGATGACCTGCGAGTTCATCACTCGCCTGCTGCAGCAATTGCTTGTTTTCGCCGGCTTGAAGGACCCGCTGCCAGGTGTCGAGGGCCTCGTCGATGCGAACCGTCTCGGACAGGCCAAGTTGCTTGAGCGTTTCACACCAATTTTTCCGCGCCGCCGAGGCTTCGTGCTGGACCCTCTGAATTCGGCCGCGGAGTTCGATCAGCCGGCGGCGCCGGCTTTGAATGGAACGCTTGCTTTCGGCCATGTGCTCCAGTTCGGCCAGCCGCCGTATTGCCCCTCGAACAAGCTCCGCTTCGGGCCGGGAATTGGGGACGGCGTCTGAGCCGACGGCTGGGGGATCGGTTGGAACAGCATTCGAGTTCGTCTCACCCGCATCCATTCGCGTCAGTCGATCGATCGCCGCCCCGGTTTCACCGAGCTGAACTTCGATTTCCTGCAACTGATCGTGCAGCGTTGCTCGTTTCTCGGTGGTGAAACCTTCGACATGCGTTTTCAGCGCATAGGCCGTCGCGCCACAGGCGGTGCCGACAAACGCATACATGAGTCCCGCAATACCGTTGACCATCACACCCGTGTAAAACCCCAACAGCGCGAAGATGACGCCCAGTAAACTGAAGAAGCCGAGCATCAGAGATGTCCATCTCGGCAGAGAAGGGCACTCGGCACAGTGTACGAACTGGTCATTGATGCCAGCCTGACGCAGTTGCAGTTCCGTTTGCCGCAGCTTAAGCCGGCCCAGTTCTTCCAGTTCGCCCAGCTGTTGTTGAGACTGCTGAATGGCTAGGTCGATCGACGAATCAGCGAGCGGCTTCAACCGTTCGTTCAACTCGGCCGTCCGCTTTTGACAATCGCGCGAGAGGCCTTGACATCGGCGGCGAATACGGGCTTGCCGGTCGAGGGCCGTCTGGTAATTGCGGGTGGCTTCGAGCAGGCGGCATTGGGCGGTGGGCGATGTATCGACTGCATCCAGTCGCTGTCGGCTCCAGCCGTCACCAAAACTGCCGAGCTTTTCGTCGAGTTGCGTTTGCAGTACGTTCACAAGGACTTCCGCCGCCGCCCTCTTTTCGGTGGCCTTCGCCAACCAGTCTCGCTGGTCGATCAAACTTTGTACGGTGAGCTTGTGCTTGCGAAGCGACCGATCAAAGTCGAGCCCCGCCGCCTCGTTCCGAAATTGCTCTGCTTCGGCCAGCAATGTGGCACGGCCTTGGGCGACGGAGTCAATTTCTGCGTCGAGCTTGTCGAGCCGTGCGAGCCCGTTGTCCGGGAATCCGGTCAGGACCTGTATTTTGTCGAGTTCGGCACGAATTTGCCTGGCTTTGTTCCACGGTTTCCAGACCCGACTCAGAAACCGATGTCCCCGTATTTGTGCGTTCCAATCGGCCTGTTCGGCCTTCAGGGCGGCGACCTGGGCTTCAAGCGAATCGCGATCACGGATCATCGCGGAATGCCGGTCGCGAGGATCGTCGATCGCGTGAATTTCGGCAGCCAGTTGTTCATCCCGACTGAGTAGTTCCGCCAGCCGGCCTGTTCCATCGTCGGGGTTGAAGATACGTTTCAGTTGGTCCTCGATTTCGCTGGAAACATCGATCAGCCGGCGAGCTTGAGGACCGAGCGTCAAGCAATAAAGACGTTTGGCGATCTGATCATCGTTCAGGATTGCCAGCTCCTGGAGTTCGTGCAATCCGATCGCAAAAACGTTTGAAAAGAGGTCTTCACCAGTCTCCGAGAGAATCTCAGCAAGCAACTGTTCGCCGGAGACCTCGTCCAGTCCGGTCACCGAGACGAGCCCACGGGTCTGGCGGTTTGCGATCCGCGCAATTTCGTACTCCGTGCCACGATGCCGTATCCGCACCGATCCTTTCCAGTCTACGCGCCGAATTTCGCGGTCTCGTGGTCCGGGCGTCAAAGGCTCGAAACCGTAGAGGATGCCGCGAAGATACCGCATTAACGTCGTTTTGCCCGCTTCGTTCGGGCCGTAAAAGACGTTCAGCCCCGAATCGGACAGCGGCAGCGACAAGTCCTGCCAGATTCCGAACCGCTCGATCTGTAGCTGGGTGATTTTCATAACGACCGCCTCATCGCAGACTTGATGCGGAGTCTGATCCATCCCTTTTAAGTTTCACTGAACGAGTGACCGCTCGCGGCATCGCAGGACGCACAGCTCCGCGATGCTTGCTTATTTGGAGAGATTTCAAGGGGCCGGGCCCCTTGCCTAGTTTTCCGACTCGGCCTCCAATGTTCCGCTGAACTGCTCGATTCCTAGCCGCCGGGCGTGACCCAGAATG
>CAUZTK010000269.1:0-5364 GCA_963582395.1 Planctomycetota bacterium
GAATTCGACAACCCCGACCTGTTGTTGCGACCCGGCATGCGCGTCTCGATGACGATCGATCCGGCTGAGGCCGACGGCAAGAACAACAAGTAAAACGACCGGCCTATGTCCCCACCCCGACTCTCGAACATCGGCTCGGGACGTTGTTTATGATCTGCGCAGAAATAAGTTCATCAGTCTCAGTGTCCGAATCCGAAGCCCGAAATCCGAAACAAATCCAAAACACCAATGTCAAAAACCCTCGAGATACTGAGTTTTTTGCATTTGAGATTCGGATTTTGAAATTGTTTCGGATTTCGGGCTTCGGATTTCGTTTTTCCGACCGTGTGAAATCGTGAAATTGGTCAACTTACTTTTCTGCGTAGATCCTTAAATTCAGACAGTATGGTACACAGTGGATGGACCTGACAGCACAACATTCGTCGATTCCGCGTTGACACGGCCTGTCGCGTTGCGGATGCGTCCGGATTTAGACTTTCGTCCGCAGCACCTCGCCGGTCGCCGCTATTGGGGTGTGAAGGACCCGGTCTCGCTAGAGTATTTTCAACTGCGTGACGAAGAATTTTTGATTTTGCAAATGCTCGACGGGCGAACCAGCTTACTAGAAATCAAACGCCGCTTCGAACGAATGTTCGCTCCGCTTCAACTCAGCGTCGAGCGGCTGCAAGCGTTTCTCACAAATTTGTACCGCGAAGGTCTGGTGTTGGCAGATTCTGCAGGGCAAGGCGAGCAGTTGCTCGAACGACGGCGACGACGACGAAAGCGGGAACTCGTGAACAGAATCACCGGCATTCTAGCCATTCGGTTTCGTGGCTTCGATCCGGAACGTTTGCTGTGCTGGCTGTACCCGAAATGTCGTTGGATGTTTTCGCCTTGGTCTATGGCCGGGGCCTTGTTACTGGTGCTGGCGGCTTTGACGCTGATCTTCGTCCAGTTCGACGTCCTCTGGTCGAAAATCCCCGACTTTCACTCGTTTTTCAGCGCTCGTAACGTCTTTTGGCTGGCGGTGGCGCTGATGGCGGCGAAAGTGCTGCACGAGTTGGGTCACGCGCTGACTTGTCGGCATTTCGGCGGTGAGTGCCACGAAATGGGTGTGATCTTTCTCGTGTTCACGCCCTGCTTGTACTGCAACGTTTCCGACTCGTGGATGCTGCCGAACAAATGGCATCGCGTAGCGATCTCGGCGGCGGGGATCTTCGTCGAAGTCGTGCTGGCTGCGGCGTTCACTTTTTTGTGGTGGTTCAGCCAGCCGGGGCTGCTGAACACGTTGTTTCTGAACGTGATGTTTCTCTGCTCGGTCAGTACGATTCTGTTTAACGGGAATCCGTTGTTGCGATACGACGGATATTACATGCTGTCTGACATCATCGAGGTTCCGAATCTGGCTGCGCAATCGGGAGCGCTTTTGCGGCGAACATTCTCGCGGTGGTGTTTCGGGTTGGTCTCGGCAGACGACCTCGATCTGCCCGACAGTCGCCGCCGGACCGTGGCCTGCTACGCCGTCGCTTCGACCCTGTACCGCTGGTTGATCGTGCTGAGCATTCTCTGGTTTCTGCACCAGGTGCTGCAGCCATATGGACTTGAGGTCGTTTCCCAAACGATTACGGCGGCTGTCATCATCGGCATGCTGATCGTTCCCGCAACAAGCGCCGTTGGCTTTCTGAAAAGTCCTCTTCAGCGCCGCCAGTTTAACAAAAACCGGACCGTGTTAACATGTCTCGTCGGTGGATTAGTGCTCGGCGCAGTTTGCCTGATTCCGGTACCGCTTCGTGTGATAGCGGCGGTGGTGGTGCAGCCTCAGGATGCCGAGCGGATTTACGTCTCGGTTCCGGGCCAATTGGTTGAAGCCATCGAGTTTGGAGAAGTTGTCCAGCCGGGAGAGACGCTCGGACGGCTGAAAAACCTCGACCTCCGACGCGAGATTGCGCGATTAACCGGAGAGCACCGGCAGCTCCGTAAACGGTTACATAATCTGGAATTGCGTCGCGGACAGGATCCTGAATCCTCGGCGCAAATCCCGATGACGCGCGAACGGTTGAGCGACGTTGCACTTCGCCTTGGGCAGCGGGAGCAGGACGAGCGCGAATTGCTATTGACCGCCCCATGTGCCGGAACGGTTCTGCCCCCCCCGACGCTTGCCGCTCCGAAACTCCAGCGGGACGAACTGGTAAGCTGGTCGGGGAGACTGCTCGACGCCAACAACCTTGGGTCGCCGCTGGAGATCGGCACGTTGTTTTGTCTCGTTGGAGACCCGGAACGGCTCGAGGCCGTGCTGGTCATCAATCAGGCGGAAATCGAATTCGTGCGAAGCGGCCAAACCGTGCGGATTCAACTGGACGAATGGCCGAGCACGATCTTTACAGGAAAGATCACCAAGGTCTCAGAGATCGATTTGGACGTCGCACCGCGCGAACTACTCGCCGGAGGGGAACTGCCGGCACGTCTCGACGAACACGGGACCGCACGTCCGCTCGAGACTTCCTACCAGGCGCGGGTGCCCCTCGAAATTCACGATGGCAAGCCGTTGATTCGGGCCCGCGGCCGGGCGAAAGTTATTGTCGATCCGCAACCCCTCGGACGCCGGCTGTATCGCTTTCTACGCAGGACATTCAGCTTTCAGGGCTGAGGAACTCGACGTCGGACTACGGAATGAGAAAAATTAAACCGGTCACCGCTGCGCCTTGGGCTGCGATGCCCTTCAGGCTGAACGGCGGCAGGTAGGCGTCACGAAAACGAAAACGGCACCCCCACGGACAATCACCCAGCGATTCAACCGGCTTGTTGGGCGGCAGCGCCCCGATCATGTACGGCAAGGCTGGAATCGTCAGATAAAAATGAGCGGCTGAAACGGTCGGTTGCAGGCATCCCCACGTCTTCCCACAACGTTCGAAGTTCGCATCCTCGAAGTAAAGCGGCTGGTGGTAAAACGTGAAGACAGGGGCACACAGGGCCTGATCGATCCACGTGACGTCAACCGTTTCGGGTTTTTCCTTTCCGAAAACATCCGCGGCAAAATCGTCCGGCTTATTTTCGTATTCGACCGCAATTTCCACGACGATTTCACCGACAGATTTGAAGTCGTCAATCCCTTTGGCTTCTGGGGCTTCATCGCCACTCGGTTTGGAAGTCGGCGGCATCGGAGCGGGCGGCTGCTTGGCGGCTCGCTTGGACTGGACGATCACGATTGGTTCCGGCATCGGCGGAGATTTTTCTGCGCGACGGCTGCTGTCGCTCAATGTTCCTGTTGCACGCGATTTGCTCTGGATAAAGTCCGAATCGGTCACTCGGGCGACAACGGGTTTGTTCCCGACAGCATGACCTGATCTTCGCGTCGGGAACGGACGAGCTTTGCCTGCTTTGTGGGCTGCTGTTTGCCGAGCCACCTTTTTGCGCAACTGGGTTAGCGATTTTCTTAAACCAATCTGGAACATCGGCTTTTTATGATTCGAGAGGCGTCTCGGCTTGGCCGGATGATTCTTTGTCGGAGCGGGCGGGTTGATCGCGGCTTGCCGCTGCCCCAATGAGGTGCCCTTTTGTAGCTTCGGCGAGAGTTTCTTGGGCCCGACTGTACTCGCCACCTTCTTTGTCGCCATGGTCTGTTTTTTTGGGGCCGATTTCGCGGGCGAAACTTTCGAACTGTCAGTGGGTTGAACACCGGGGCGGCCGGTCGCGACGGGAGCGTTTTCAAAATCGGCCGGCGGACCGGAGTCGAAGCTGAACCCTCTATTCACCGCCGGGTCCGGCTCGGTGTCGTCGAGAACGACTGGTAGACGCCAACTTCGGGCAGGACGGGAATTTCGTTCGGCAACGACCGTTTTCAGCAGACGCATCACACGGGCCGTCCCAGTTCGGATTGGAAATGGTTGCGGTGCTGAAACATGTTTCATCCGCGCCCGGACGGGGACCGGAGTTGTTGCGGCATTTTTCAAAGGTCTCCGAACGCGGGCTTGGCCGGCTTTGGATTTCGCTCTTCGATCGTCCAGCGACCGCCGAACCGAGGCCCGGCAGATTGATGATCCGCTTTTTGACGAGGTAAAATCGGATTTCAGACGCGCTTTGCCGACAGGCTTTCGGTAGTCGGCGGCCGCCAGATCCTTTCCAACGTGCGCTTTCCCGGAAATCCGCCGCATATCGGACGGTTGGGACGACGGTTTCTGAACGGCCTTTCCTGCCCGCATGAAGTGAGAGACTTTCTCGCCGAGCTGCCGTGTCGGTCTTTGATCTTTTTTCGATCGGATTGTCCGTTTCCGTATGATGTGCCAGTCTGTTCCCAGTATTGGTGAAACGCCGGGGCGAAGCGGACCGCTTTTGTTGCGCTGGGCGTCGCTTGGCAGGGGCCGCACGTCTTGGGCCACGGCAAAAACCAGCACCACTCCCGACAGGCATACTGTCGTGACGGTGAGCCGAACCGCCTTTCGCAGGGCAGTCAGCGAACCCATGCCTTCCATGGGCTGGCTCGCACGGCGTTTGGCGTTAACGGCGATCAAGGGGGTCTGATTATTCATCATCTCTCGGATTCCGAAGCTGACAGCGTCGATGCGCAACATCGCAAACGTCCATCTCTGATTACGGTTGTTTTCGTCCACGCATAATCGGCATCTCTAACTATCCCCTGTCAACGTATAAATTCAGCATATCATCCGGGGTCTTCGCGATTCGGATAATCGTTACAGCCGGTGCTGCTTCCCGCGCGGCGGCTGATGCCGAGACCCACACCGCCGAGACGACTCACAACTCAAGACATGAGGGATCAGGTTATCTCGCTGTCATGACATAGCTTGCGGCGACAGGCCCAATTTGAATTCAAAGGTTGACTTTGGGTGTTGGCACTTGTGATAAAGGATGAACCGGCTATTTTTCGGTGTTGGAGAATCGACGAGTTGTCCGACGCTGGTCGGGATCTCCCTTCTGCGACCGATGCGGCGGCGACAGTCCCAGGGAATTGGACGGAGCGGCATCCAGAAAATTGTGTTTGAGAGTCGCTGTGGTTGCGTGATCGAACCCTGGTTGTCATCGTTTATCCCGACCGATCGGGCCCGGCTTGCGGGGACCTGAATTTCGGCATCATCTCATTTGTCATCAACGACTCTGCTGAGGGCTCGCTCGATGAGGCTCTTAGACTGGCTTCTCGACCTGTTGGGCATCGGTCGGCGCCGCCGGCAAAAATCAGCCCGTGCCGTCCGCGAACAGTTTTTTCCCTCGCTACGGGTCCGCCGGCTGGAACCACGCCGGCTGCTCAACGGCGTCACGGTCACCAACTTAACCGATGACGTCAACGGCGACACGTCGAATATCGGCGCGCTGCAGGCCGATGCCGGCGGCGACGGGATCAGCCTGCGCGAGGCGGTTTTGGCGACCAACAAC
>CAUZTK010000270.1:0-5352 GCA_963582395.1 Planctomycetota bacterium
CGATTAGCTCTACGTTAGGCTGCAGCACTCGCAATCGCGACCAACCGGTATGCGGCTGCCTGTTTGACGAAATTGAGGAATTGAACGAGACAGAATAAGGAGCGGCATTATGCTTCCACAATACTGCGACGGAATCAATCGGCGGGAGTTTCTGCGCGTCGGTTCGATCGGGAGTCTGAGTTTGGCTCAAGCCCTGAAGCTGCAAGACGCCTGTGCCGCGAACTCGGCTCAAAAAGAGGTCAATTGTATCTTCGTGTTCGGTTTGGGCGGCATGCCTCATCAGGACATGTGGGACGTCAAGCCCGAGGCCCCTCCCGAAATACGCGGCGACTTCAATCCAATCAGCACGGCTGTGCCGGGCATTCAGATTTCAGAGATCTTGCCGAAGACCGCCCGCGTCACCGACAAATTCGCCATCTTGCGGGGCATGACGCATGGCGATTCCGATCACGGCCGCGGTTACCACATTATGATGACTGGCGCCAAGGCGGGTGTCGGAGACTTCAACGCAGTTAAGAACAACAACCAGCATCCCAGTTTCGGCTCAATAGTCGCTCGCATGACCAATTCGAGCGCATTGCCGCCGTACATTTCGGTGCCAAATTTCCTCAACAGCGGCGGCCCTTCGTTCCTCGGTCCCAGTTACGGGCCGTTCACCATCGAGGCCGATCCGGCCGCCCCGGAATTCTCGGTCCGCGATATCACATTGCCGGTGGGCGTCACCAGCAGCCGGAGCCAGCGGCGGCGGGATGCGCTTCGCGAGGTCAACCGTTTCGAACGTCGGGTGGAAGCGGTCAGCCGGCAGGAGCGCGCGTTTGATGCTTTCTATCAGAAAGCCTACAGCCTGATGACCTCCGAAAAGGCGAAACGGGCATTCGATATCAGCCGCGAGCCGGACAGCGTCCGTGCCGAATATGGAATGACGAGCGTAGGGCAGTGTTGTCTGCTGGCTCGGCGTCTGGTCGAGGCCGGTTGCCGGTTTGTCAGCATCGAAAACGGTCACTGGGATACACACCGCAAGAACTCGTGGAGTTTGCGCGAGTTGCTCTGTCCGTCGTTCGATCAGGCCCTGCCGGCACTCTTGAACGACCTCTCTGAACGGGGGCTTTTGGACAATACGCTGGTCGTGGTCGCCACCGAGTTCGGCCGGACTCCGCGAATCAACGATCTCATCGGCCGCGATCACTGGCCGAATGCATTCTCGGTCCTGATGGCCGGGGCTGGCTTGAAAGTGGGACAGGTGATCGGCGCCACCGACAAGCGGGCGGCTTATGTGATCGACCGCCCAATCACTCCGCCCGACATGGCCGCCACGATTCTCCAGGTGATGGGTATCGACCACGAAAAGATTCTGTACACACCGCTGGGCCGTCCGATTCCGCTGGTCAAAGACGGCAAACCGGTCACCGAGCTCGTCTAGGCTTGATCTTCAGAACAAATGATGCGGGGATTCCAACCGTCTTAAGCGGAGGCGAGAGGGTGCAGCATTCGAAAGGGGCATCGTGAAGCTCGGCAAAAACACAAGTCTGGCGGTTGCAGTCACCGGCGCAGTCTTACTGTTGACGGAAACGGTAAATGCCCAGCCGAAGCCGGGTTACTCTCCCTCCAGCACGCACATCTTTCCGGCCGGCGGTCGCCGCGGGACGACCGTCAACGTTCGCGTCGGGGCTGAGTGCATTCCGCCCGGAACAAACTTCGAGTTGACTGCAGGCAGCGGCGTCGCCGCTGCCGAGGTGCTTGGCGAAAAGCTCTCCCTGGCCGGAGAGCCGTCGCCGCGACGAAAACCGGTCACAATCCCCATCACCTATCCCACCGAGTGGCCCTCGGTGATCAGCATTGCCGACGATGCTCCGCTCGGTCCTGTTTTCTGGCGGCTGAGCTGCGCACAAGGCGGAACGGGCTCGCGGCCCTTCATTGTGGGCGAGTTGCCCGAGTTCATCGAGACCGAATCGAATTCGACTCTCGAGAGTTCCGAGCGGATTACGTTGCCGGTCACCGTCAACGGGCAAATTCACGGCGAACGCGACGTCGATTATTTCCGTTTCACTGCCGAGGCGGGCGACGTCGTCGTCTGCGACGTGGTGGCGGGCCGATTGGGCTCGCGGCTGGATCCCATCGTCGAGTTCCTCGACGCGACCGGTGGCCGGCTTCAGGTCGAACAGGTCCATGTTGGCAGCGACCCGGTGCTAGCGCTGCGCGTCGAATCGCCCGGCGAATACCTGATCCGCATCTCAAACGTCACGGTCCACGGCGATCCGGCGCATGTTTATCGCATCAATGTCAGCACGGCCCCGTATGTTCGCTACGCATTTCCTGCCGGCGGACAGTCCGGCTCGAAACAGGAAATCGGCTTTTACTGTCTATCGGGAACCGGAGAACCGAACGTCTTGACTCAGCAACTGACGCTGCCGTCAACATCGGCAGACCCGTTCACCGCCGACGAACCGTATCTACGGCGGTTCTTGAATCAGTTCGTCGTAGACGAACTCCCCAACGTTGTGGAACGGGAAGCGAACGATTCGCCAGCGGCAGCGGAACCGCTGTCGCTTCCGGTCACCGTCAACGGTCGTAACCAGACGCGCAGGGATGAAGACTGGTTCCGGTTTTCGGCGAAAAAGGGTGCAGCGTTTACCATTCGCTGCCGGGCCTATCCGGTCGGGACGTCGGCCTTGCCGACCCTGCTGCTCAGCACCGTCGGTGGAAAGCAGCTCACACAGTCACGCAGCATCGAAGTGGATGACGGTGAGTGCCGGATTGAGTGGACGGCACCGGATGACGGCAATTATCTGATCCGCGTTCGCGACCTTCAGCACGGTGCTCGCGGCGGTTCCGACTTCATTTATCGGCTGTCGGTCCGGCCGGCAAAGCCCGGTTTTGAGATCTCCGCTCCGTCCGATAGCTTGAACGTCGTTCAAGCGGGCAAGTCAGAACTGCAACTGTCGCTGAAGCGGTTGGGGGGGTTCGACGGCCCGGTGCAGTTGTTTTTCGACGGTTTGCCCGACGGCGTTTCCTTCGACACCAAGGAGATCGCCGCGGGGCAGGACAACGTCAAGTTATCCATCTCGGCGGGGGAAGACGTGCCCTCCGGCAGTTTCAGGCTCGGGATCGTCGGTCAGGCGACGCTCGGAGATCGACAGCTCCGGCACACCGTCCGGGCGAAACATCTCGCCATCGACAACGAGGGAGCCTCGATTGGCTCGCCGATAATCGAGTGGCTGCACGTCACGATCCTGCACAAACCGCTGTTTCGGCTCTACTGCTCCGAGGCTTATCAGTACGCCTATCGCGGGTCGGTCTATCCGTACCTGATGAAAATCGAACGATTGGACGGGTTCAACGGGGAGATTGTTCTGCAGATCGGTGATCGGCAGAACCGCGATCTCGACGGCATCGAGATGCGGGAGGTCACTTTCCCATCCGGCCAGACAGAGACTACACTGCCCATCTACCTACCCGAGACCATGCACATCAACGTGCAGTCGCAGTCGCAGCTTTATTCACAGGCGTATGCGGTTTTTGTCGACAAGGACAACCGGCGCCAGGCGGTTCTGGTACTCTCTGAGAAACGCAACATGCTGCGGACGCTGCCACCGGTGGTCAAAATGCATGCGGTCGACACGCAAATCAGCGGAAATCCGGGCGCTGAAGTCACGTGCCGTTTGCGGCTGAAACGGACGACCAACTTCACGGGGCCGATGGAGCTGCTGCTTCGAGACTCGGCCGTCAAGCGGGGATTCACGGCTTTGCCGGTCCGCATCGACGCCAGTCAAACCGACGTTGAGATCAAAGTGGTTGTTCCGGCCGACTTGAAACCGGGCAGCGAGAGCAGGCTCAAGTTCCGGGCCAGCGGACGTCTTGACCGTCACATCATCGTGACCGAAGCGAGCGTCCGGTTCCGTTCCGAATAGGCACCTTGGCGCGGGACGAAAAACGCTGGCTCGAAATCTCACGTCGCTTTGCCGCCGGCACCTTCTATCAGCGCCGTTACTTTCCGGGGCTCGCTGTGTGCTGCTCGTTTCCTCGACGCTTTTTCCCTTCCGGTCGCCTGTTCCAATTTTTTGGTCTGGCAAGAACGAGACGATGCGGAACCGGCTGATTCACCGTAGAAAGCAGAAACGTGTGATCCCCTCGACGGTTTGTGGAATATCGGCCGAAGATAGAGCTATCACCATTCTCTCAAGTTCTCCGCTCAGCGGACTGAGTTCAGCAACCGGCGGAGCGTAGTCTTCTTCGTCTCCGTGACTGTTGGAACGCGGGGAGCCACGTCAACCGTTACTCCTTGCCGCGAATCGCACGATGAGATTTCACACATTTGCTTGTGTCGCTTGCACTGGTCAGCTGCTTCTGGCGGTCGCGTTCTCTGTCGTTGCCGCCAACATGCTGCAAGCGCAGACGGTAGTTCCCGGCACGGGAGAGCGCGTGCTCGGAGCCGGCGACAATTTTGAAGATACGAGTTGGGAGTTCCAGAATCACTTTCCCAAAGGCAGCCACAACGTCGACGGCCAGATCCGTGAACCGAGGGGCATCTCGAAGAACGGCCTGTGGTACGAAAGCGCCAAACGCGGCCAGCCGGACGTGCTGAAACGAGTCGCTCCACCTGCCGGCGGCCTGCTGGGCAGCAAAGGTGCCCAGCTGATGCGCACTCTTTACAGTGCAATTCCGGAAAGGGTCGGCCGTGGGAGTCATCAGGACGATCTGTTGTTCGACACCAGCCCGGCAATCCCCGTCTCCCAGTCACCGAGCGTCGTCGTCTGCGTTTACCTGTCCCCCCTCGACGAGTGGGAAAACCACACCGGAACATCCTTCGGGCTGCGGACCGCCATCGAAGCCACCGTCTGGCAACGCAGCAAAGGCATATTCTTCAGCAGACGGGTTCGCAAACGAGAGACCTACTTTCCGGGCATCTTCATCCAGTTCAACAGCCAGACCGCAGGGCAGGAAAAAGATTCCGCGATCTTTATTCTCCGTGGCGGTGATGACGGAAAAGATTATCTCGGGCCCGAGATTACACAGACCGGCTGGTGGACACTCGGTATCTCGTTCACCTCTGACGGACGGGCCCATTACTACGCCAGCCCCGGCGTCGATGACTTGAAGCCCGAAGACCGCATCGCATTTTTCGCAGTCCGTTCGCTGCGAGCAGTTTTACACGTACTTCTTTAAAGTGTGCAACACCGAAGACGGCCGTAGTTGGTCGACAGAATGGATTATCGATGACCCGTCGCTGTACGTCATTCGTCGCTAAATCGCTCTGATCCAGTCACCCGGTTGCCTGAAGTGACCGAGTGTCTTATTTGACCGGTCTCACGTCAACCGTCGAGCCGATCGGCACCCGCGGCCACAGCTTTCCGG
>CAUZTK010000271.1:0-5320 GCA_963582395.1 Planctomycetota bacterium
GATGTCGACATCAACGTGAAACTCGGATGGCATCGCACTGCCGACGAACGCCCGCAGACGATTCGGTTGAACTGGGTTGACGCGACTGGTGCCGACGACTCACGCAGCATGGAATTCGACAAAACGTCCGAGGTCTACACGGCTCGGATTCCGCACGTTTTCAACGCCTTCGATTATCACGTGTCGGCCGGGCGGAGCCGTTCGCGGAACTACCGCATCGACGTGGTCGAAGCACCGCAGATTGTGGAAGTCACGCTCGAGGTTGAGCCGCCGGGCTATACCGGACAGACGTCTGCCCGGTACGACGGCGTGATTGGCAAGATCAAGGTCTTCGACCACAGCCGTCTCTTGTTCCGGATGGCTTTCAACAAGCCCATCAACCAGGCGAAGCTGAGTTGGCTCATCGGCGGTGTCGGCGTAGATCCGATTGCCGCCGACCACGAAAACTCCGACGATTCGAGATCGGCACAGGACGATGATGAATCGGCGCTGCCGTTCGTTCTGTCGCAAGATCGCCGTTCGGCAAGACTGGAAACAACCGCCGTCGCAGCCGGCCGGTTCGAGTTCGTATTGACCGACGAACATGGGCTGCATAATTCTGCTGAACCGGAGCGAATCCTCGAAGTCGTCCCCGATCGGCCGCCTGAGTTGACCCTGCTCGGCAGCGGCCGTCCGCAACGGGCTCGGCCGAGTGACGTTTTCAGTCTCAACGTCGCCGCAATCGACGACGTCGCCGTCGACGCGTTGGAGCTACACTTCAAGATTCAGCGGGAAACGCCGCACGTTGTTTTGGCCGATGACGCCAAGCTAGGGGTCCTCGCGGTTTCGCACGAATTCTCGTTCGATCTGGAGCCGCTTAACCTGGCGCACGGAACGGTGGTCACGTACCGTGTTCGCGCCGCCGACCAGCGCCCCGTTCCCGGTCCCAACGAAACCTGGTCGGAGCCGCGGATTCTGACCATCGATCTCAGAGCCGATCCGCTGGGCAGCAACGAAGTCGCCGACAGGCAACAGCATCTTCGGGAGATCTTGCAGGGCATTCGGGCCGATCTTCAGGAGAACCGTAAGCAGGTCGATGACCTGCGCAACGAAGCGGAAACCGACATCCGCATGCAACAAAAATTCTCGCGCAACGCAGAGTTCCAGCCGCTGTCGACGGCGCAGTTGGATCTGACGCAGCGCCTGGAACAGTTGGCCCTGCGTTTCGCCGAACATCCGTTATATGCCAACTTAACGCAGGCAACACGCCAGGTGGCCCGTGAGGATCTCAGCCAAACGGCCGAACAAACCAAACGGGTCGCCGAAATGCCGCTGGAGGAAAAAGCCACTGGGCTGAGCCAGATCGAGCGGCAGCTCGGGCAGGCGGACAACAAACTGGCCGATCTCGAAAAGAAGTTCGACGAGCTGGCCCGCATTGAACGCGAGTTGCTGGAGATCAACCGACTCGCGCAGCAGTTCGAGAAAGAGGCGGAGCGGCTCAGGGCCGAGGCCCTCGCCCGGCAGAAGCAGCGTGAAGACCCGCCGGCAAGCGAAACATTGGCGCAACGGCAGCAGCGCGAAGCACAATGGGCCCGCCAGCAGCAGGTCCTCGAACAGAAACAGCAGGACCTGGCCGGGCTGGACGAACAGTTGAAAGACCTCTTGCAGCGTCGGCCGGAACTGGTCGAGGCGGCCCGTCAAAACGAGTTGAACCGTCTGGCGGAACTTTCCCAGCGGGCACTCGAAATCGCCGAGCCACAAAATCTTCTGGCCGACGCGCTCCGGCAGGAAGCGCAACAAACAGCGAAAGACGCCAAGACTCTGATCGAACAACAGGCGGAGATTCTTCGCAAGGTTCAGCAGCTAACCGCCCCGGCCGATCCCCCCGGACCGAAACAGCCGATGATCCCGTTTGATCCGGATGTGCTGCGCCGCGCGCTGGACGAATTGAAGGCTGGCAACCTGACCGATGCTGTCGAACGTCAACAGGATGCGGCTCGTGAACTCGACCGACTCGCCGAGGAACTCAAAAAAAACGATCAACGTAACGATGATCCGCAACAGGCAGCGAAACTCGCCCAGCAACAGCGCTCGCTCAGCCGGCAGGTGGCACAGCTTCAACAGCAACGTTCACAAGTGGCCGACCGACAGAAAGGGGCGACACAGAACGACGCGCCTCAACAAGAGGACCTCACCCATGCGCCTTTGGCGCAGGCGCAACAGCGACGACTCGCCCGTCAGGCGGCGCAGTTGGCGCTCGATGCGGCCCGACAAACAGGCGTCGATTCAGAGGCGGCCCAACAGGTTGCCGATTTCGCACGTCAGTCGAATCAAGTGGCCCAGCAGGCAACCGTCGGTTATATGCACAACGCACAGAACACGGCACAGCAGGCGGCCGCCAGCGGTCAACAGGCGGCCCGGCAACTCGACCAAGAAGGCAGCCCTGAAACAGAGGAACTCGCACAGCAGGCGCAACAGCTTGCCCGGCAGCAGGCGCAGCTCGGAGAGCAATTCGGTCGTCTGAGCCAGTCTCCCAGCCAGCGCATGCGGGCACAACAGGCGGGCCAGCAGCAATTGCAAAGGGCGGCCGAACATCTCTCGAAACAGTTTGCCGAGGCCGCCCAAAGACTCTACGCCGATCCGGTGAACCTCAGCCGGCCTGCAGAGCAGGCGCAGACGGCTCAGCAGTCGACCGAGGCGGGGCGAGAGGCGATGCAGCAGGCGGCCCAGCAGATCGGTCAGGACAATGTTGGCGCTGCCGCCCAGCTTGCGCGGCAGGCGGCTGAATCGCTCCGACAGGCAGCCCAGCGGGCGGCGCAAGCGACTTCGGACAACGGCCAGCCGCAGTCTCCGGTTCCCCAGAACGTCGGAGAGCAAATCGCTGAAGCTCAGCGGCGGCTCCAACAGGCGCGCAATCAACTGACGCAATCTCAAAAACAGAAAACTCAACCAGATCAATCAGGACAAAACAGCCAACAACCGCCTAACCCGCTGGCCCAGTCGGCGCAAAAACTGCAGCAAGCCGCCGACGCGCTGGCCCAGGCCTCCCGGAAATTACAACAACAGCAGGGCGGTCATCGGTCGCAGCAGGCCGGCCAGTCGCAGCAGTCTCAACCCAACGCATCCGAGGGCGGCGACGGTCAGGGCGCCATGATCTCCGTTGATTTAGCGCAACTGGAAGCGGCATTGATGCGTCTGGCCGGACGCGATTGGGGCCAATTGCCCGGACATCTGCAAACCGAAATTCTGCAGGCAGTCCAAAAGAAGCCGAATGACGATTACGCAAAGCTCATCAAATTTTATTTCCAGGAAATCGCGAAAACTCAAAAACCGGCGGAGCCGGCAACCGAACGCTGATTCGGTAAACAGCAAAGCGTCTGCAAACGTGGTACGATCACTTTTTCTGCAGGAGGGATGACAGAAATGGATCGAGACACATGTGGTTGGAAACAACCCTGCCGACCAATGATGATTGCAGCCCGTCTGCTATCAATCCTTGCCGGCGTCATGTTTTTTCTGCCGGGCGCCGCGGCCGCTCCACCGACCGCTGAAGAGAAAGAGGTCGACAAGGCGATTAAGCGGGCGCTGCAGTTTCTCATCACTGAGCAAGAGCCGTCGGGAGCCTGGCGAACGGACTCGTACGGTGACTCGACCGCGTCCACCTCGCTGGTGATCATGGCCTTTTTGGCGGCCGGCCACGTGCCGAGGGAAGGGCCATACGGCCGGCATTTGGAACAAGGCATTCGCTGGGTGCTCGACCATCAGGCCCCCAATGGGATGCTCGTTCACCGCAAGAGCCACGGCCCGATGTACAGCCACGGCATCAGCACTTTGATGCTCGCCGAGGTTATCGGCATGCTCGACGGTCCGCTGGCCGATGATTGCCGCCAGTCGCTCCAAAAGGCCATTCGTCTGATTCTGAAGGGACAGGCCGCCTCCAAGCCTTCCCGCCACGCTGGCGGCTGGCGGTATCAGGTCAGCAGCCAGGACAGCGACATCAGTGTCACTGGGTGGCAGCTTCTGGCGCTGCGGGCAGCCAAGAACGTCGGTTGCGACGTCCCCGCCAGCAGTATCGACAAAGCGGTCGAATACGTGAAGAAATGTGCTGTCAGCGGAAACCGGGGATTTAGTTACCAACCCGGCAGCGGCGCCACAGCCACGCGGACCGGAACCGGCATTTTGTGCCTGGAAGTTTGCGGCGAGCACCACGCCGCCGAGTCGATAGGCGGCGCCGATTCTCTGCTCAGTCGGCCCTTAAAATTTCGCGACAACTACTTCTTTTACGGTGTCTATTATTGCTCGGTCGGAATGTTCAAGATCGGCGGCCGTTACTGGGACGAGACGAAAAAGCATCTAATGGGAGTACTGCTGGACAACCAGAACCAGGACGGTAGCTGGCTGGTTCGAGGCCGCAGCGAAAGTCGGGTTGGCCGGCCCTACTGCACTAGCATGGCGGTGTTGGCACTGGCGGTCGAGTACCAGTTTCTACCGATTTACCAACGCTGAAACGATGTTGGGCCGTACTGTCAAGACTGAGGCCCCTACGGGCGATCAAAAGGGGGGCGGGTCCTCTCGACGACAAACGCTTCCCGGGAGGGCCAGACCTCGTTTCGCCTGCTCGTCGCAGATCGAAAGACTGGTCAACCCTGACGCCTGTCCAGAATCGCTTGATTTGAATTTTCCTTTGGCACAGAATGTCGCTATCATCGGTCGGCTGTGCCCGGCACAGAGTTCGCGAACCGGTTCCAAATCTCCGAATTCGACAGAAGTGAACATGTCTATCGAACGCGCCGAAACACTGAAACACGAATTGACGGACAAATACGTGGTTGTGGCCGAGGGCCTCCCGGAGTTACGGCGGTTTGCCGGTCTGACTGGAAAAGTTAAAACGGTCAACATGAGTTGCCGTGCGCTGGTCGAGTTCGACGGTCCGGCCGATATCTCTTGGTACGACATCGACCCCGCTTACCTGAACGTGATCGATGAGCCTCTGAAGAAACAGGCTGCTCCGACAAAATCGGCTGCCCAAGCTGAAACCAAACCGGCGGCCAAGAAATCGGCAGGTCAAAAAGCGGGTGGCAAAAGTCCGCTCGAATTGGCCCGGCAACAGGGATCCGGCAAGGCAGCCGCTACGGTGGGAACCGAAACGACGGTCGAGTCGAAACCGGCCGGGAAAAAACTCTCGCCGTTGGAACGGGCCCGCAGACAAGATGCTGCCGGGAAAGCAAAACAAGCTGAACCCGCACCGACGGAAGCCGCAAAAACTTCTGCGACCCCACCGAAACCTTCCGGAAAAAAACTCTCACCGTTGGAACAGGCCCGCAGACAAGATGCCGCCGGG
>CAUZTK010000272.1:0-5280 GCA_963582395.1 Planctomycetota bacterium
TCCAAATGTTTTACCATCATGTTGGCCGGCGGCGGATTGCAGGGCGGACGAGTGGTCGGCGCCAGCGAGCGGTGGGGCGGCGGTGTCCTCGAACGTCCCGCCACCCCGCTGGATGTGCTGGCAACCATCTACCATACCCTGGGCATCCCACTCGACACCCACTACAACGACGCCAGCGGCCGCCCGGTGAGCATCGTCGGCGACGGCAAACCGATCCGCGAATTGCTCTAAGCTTAGCGGTCAACCGAGGGACGTTTGACTCGCTGTGACTGTAGTACGGGTGAACGGCTGACGGAAGATCACCCGATTTCGTTCAGCACGGGCAATCGGACCGAACTGCTTTTCCGTTTCGTCTTGCGGGGAGGCAGCACCGCTTCGGCATACTCCCAAATTTGCTCCGGCGTCTCGAACAGCTTCTCGTAGCATTCGTCGTCGTTGTATTCGCAATCTTTGGTCGTGTAGGACCGACAAATCCGCGGACGCTGCTCATAAATGCCGCAGCGATGATCGTCCTGCAGATGCTGACAATCGACGTGCACCGTCAAGTACCACGTTTCGTCCTCGACGAAAATCGAAACCCGGCCGTGCATCATATACCAGCGAATGTGATCGTAGTCCTCCCAGGTCTGGGGCGTATCGATAGGCAGCGCGAAATAGCGGCAGCATTTGCCCGTACAATACGAACACAGCACCTCGCCCGGCTGCAAATCTTCGCGGCTGACTTTACGCTGTGCCATGTTTCGATCATCCCGACTGCGTGGTCCACCGAGAGGCCGTCCCAGACGTTCTTCTCGGAACGAGATCCAGAAACGTCGTCGAATTGTACTCGACAGGTCCGTTTGTGTGTATCGAGACTCCCGATTCCCGGCGAAGCCGCCGACGGGCGACTCGGATCACGGTGACCCATTCATTCATTTGTCTTCAAGATCGAGTTGACGCAGTTCATCGAGTTCTTCTTGGAGCTCACGGATTTTGTCAGCGTCGAGGTAACGGCGGATGATCTCGGAAGTCTGCCGACAGATCCGCAGGACGTTGACCTCCGCCCGACGGTCCTTTTGCCTTTGGGCAGCCTCGATGCCCGGCACACGAATGATCGTCAACTGCGTTTCGTACTCGGGAATGCCGGGGAGTTTCTTCAGCTTGGCGAGCTGCAAGTCGACGTTTTTCCAGTCGCCATCCCGGGCCAGTCGGCGGGCACGAACCATCAGCCCTGCCCGTCGGGCAACGGTGTCTATCAGACGATTCATCAATAGGTCGGTCTCTCCTTCGACGGTCAACCGGATCGAATCGTCCGGCAGTTCCATCTGTTCGTCGGTGTGCACGCCCGGCAGAAACGGCACACGGGCCAATAGAGATTCACCACTGAGCACGTGGATCCAGACGAGCGACTTTGCGGCATTGAGCGGCACAGATACGCTCCCCCGGCGGTCGGTGATCAGCGTCAGCAGCTCTGACTTCGGTTCCTCGTTCCGGTAGGTCTTCTCGATAATGCTGACCCGATAACCGACGAGGGGTTTGGAAGGCTGAGAGCGGGGCACCAGTCTCAGACGGGTCTCCGCGAATGCCGGCCGCAGTCGGACGGCCATGATCTCGACACGACGACGGTTTCCGCGCAGAGGTGAACGAAGTCCGGTCACAATGTCGCAGGTCACACGTTCCTGCTCTACGGATTTGACGATCAGGTAGGTCCAGGGCAAAAGCTGAACCCGCCTGACGTTTCGCTGTGTGTCACGATAGCGGAAGAAAGGCTGGATGACGTCTCCCCTGATCACCTGGACCGACTGCTTGTCTGGGGCCGGAAACACTCCGGCCTGAAGGTTGAGGATCGCAACATCGTCGTCGACCCGCTCGACGGAAAAAATGGGATGAAACAATCGATCGATGAGCGCAAACGCTGTTTCGTCGAGCGCGCGCCGTTGCCAGGTTTCGGCTGTTTTGACCGGGCCGAGCTCTCGCAGCCGTGAATCCCATTCGCGTCCGGCCAGCAGAAATCGTGAGCCGGACGGCGCAACCGAAACAACGAATCCCTTGTCGTATTTGGATGGATCGAGATGCCGCCTAAGACTGTCGGTACTCAACCGTTTCAGACCGGAGGCACCGACAGGAAACAGCGAGCGGTTTTCGACGACGTTCAGGTCCCACATGACACCGACGGTCCGGTCGGCAATCCGTGCAATTCCGTCGAGAACACTGCGGCGAAAGTTCGTAGTCAGCGAAGGGTCGCGGGCAAATGACACCGAAACCAGGACGCGGTAAGGACGCGAGCCAAGCGGCAGGGTTGCTCGTCGCGCTGAAGCGGGCTGCGCCGCCGCCTTCGCTGCCGGCGACAGCAGCAAACAGGCCGCGACGATCAACCGGCAAGACCACCGGCCAGCATCTGGCGTGAATCTGCCGGTCGCTGAAACAAGAGAGCGACCGCCCCGTACCACCTTTTTCGTGAAAGTGCTCTGGCAGGTCATGGTCGTCCCTCCGCGAACCAAGGCTGGACGATCCAGCGTTCCACACCCTGGTAGGTGCCCATGGGCGGGGTGCGGAACCCGTTGATGTTTCGTCGAAACACGGCGAAATCGTCAACCTCCCACAGCGGAATGAGCTGGACCTGAGCGGCTAAATTCTTGTGAAATCGGTGCAGCATGCCGACCGCCTGCGTCCAGTCACCTGCGTTTTCCAGCTCAATCAGCTCTTGTCGCAGCCAGCCGGGGAGGAACGCCAGCGATTGGACCCGCGCTCGTGACTCGAGCGTCAGCAGCGGCCAGATGTCTAGGACCGGCTCGGTCATGCGGACGGTCCGATAAATGATGTCCCAGTGAGAGCTGGCCGGCTCTGTTTCCTCGGCGTCGCTCCTCAGCAGTTGCACGCTGATTCCGGCACGGGACCATTGTTTGATCAATTCTTCGGCGGCTGCCTCAGCGATCGAATCGGGGACGCAAATCATCGTCAATTCCGGCTGTCCGCCAGCGAACAGGTTTCTGCTCGCCATGGCCAGTGAAATGGCCAACGGCACGTCAGGCCGACGGGGCTCGACAAACGTGTTGTAGGCGTAACCGTTGACTCGGCGGTTATTCCCCGCAAGTCCCCGGCTGGGAAACGGCCCAGTCACAATCCGACCGTGCACAGCTTGCGGATCGCGCAGGACCGTTTGCCGCAAAATTTTTGGCCGGTCGATCGCATAAGCCAGCGCCCGCCGAAGTTGACGGTTCCTCATTGGTTTGCTCACAGGGTTGAACTGCAGCAAATGGGTGACTGGAAACGCGGACTCGACGACGGCGAACCGTCCGTCGTTGCGCAGCGGGGGCGTGTCCCAAGTTCGGACGTGCGGCAGTATCGAGACCTCGCCTCTCAGCAAGCCCTGCATGGCCTTGCGGTACGAAGCGTAGCGGCGCTCCAGGATCTCGGTGACGTGAAATTGACGGGACCGAGCTGATTCGGGCACGGCGCGACGATAGACAATCCAATCGGCCGTCTGCTTGTGTACGATGAACCGCCGGGAGGCCATGTCTGTGCCGTCGGCATCGAACAACGATGCAGCCGTGCCGGGCGTTCGGTCTTTGCCGACTTGATTCGCATCTCGCCCGACGGGAAACGTGAACAGCGCCTCCGTCCGCAAGGGGACTCGTTTGAAACGAACTTCAAACCGAAATGGTGACTCAACCGACAACGACTCGACAAAGCTGTCGAATCGCTCGTCGTAGCCCGGACTGGCCGGATTTAACCGGGCGGCGAACGAGGCGGCGACCTCAGACGTGGTGACCAACGGTTGCGATTCCCAGGATGCCCGGTTTTGTCGAAGCGTAAAGACGGCCCGGCGTCCCAAATCGGTCGGTTCCCATTCTTCGAACAGACGCGTGTGGTAGTGCGGCGAATCGTCGGAGTGATCGAGTTCGAACAGGACGGTTTGCGTGAGAGATTGGTATCGCAGGTCGGCGTCGAGGGGCAAAAAGTACGGTGATCGTTCTCCGGGAAGATGCAAGACGCCGACTTTCAATCGTGGATAACGCTTGAGAATCCGATTGAAGGTGGAACGCAACTCCGGCGTGGTGGGCAGTCCGGGCGTCGGCGGCCAGATGCGGGTTGCCCGTTCGATCTTAACCGCCGCTGCCGCGTAGCGGTTTCCACCGAAAAGGTCCTGCGCGGCTTGAACCTCCGCCGTGGCACGTTTGCGTAAATCGTCAACCCATTTCGAGACGACGGCATGCTGCGGGTCCTTTCGCCGCAGCCGCATGATGAAATGCCGGGCACGGCGGAAATCGTTTGCTTTGAGGGCGTCGGCAATCAGTCGGTCAGCGGTCTTGACCAGTTTGGACTTCAGGCCCTGGAATTTCGGGTTCGCCAAGAATAGCTCTTCGAGCGCAATCAGCGCAGGCTCGGTTCGGCCTTTCTGCAAATCGTTGTCCGCCTCGAGAAACAGCAGCTTCTGGCGGCGTTGTTCTGAGCCGGGCCAATCGGAATGCGTCCGTTCCAGCATATACATCAGCTCAAACGCATCACGGAATCGTTTTTCCTGCATCAAGGCGTCGGCACGGCGGAGCATGAGATCTTCGTGGTGTCTGATTTCTGCGACGTGTCGCATGTGCAGCCGATACGGAGACGTGTCATCCTCGCCAAACAGGATGATTTCGAGGTACCGCAAGTCATCGAATTTCGTCCGCCACTGGCCGAGGGCTTCGGAGTTGCGGTCGCCCTTGAAGTTGGGATAGGCGTCGATTTTGGCCTGCATTTTGGTGAGTGTGTCTGGCCGTGGACGGACCGGTTCGCACACGATGACATCGTCGTTGTGCAACACAATCCAGTCCCGACGCGGGCCGCGCAGCAGATCGGCAGCGGTCGGCAGCTTCATCTCGCTAATTTTTGGTGGTTTTTCGACATTATCGTTCTCGTCATCGTTGTCGGGAGGATCGGGGGGTGGGTCCTGCTGACTTTGGCGAGGTGCCGGGCCGACCGGCGGTTGTGGCGCATCGCCTTTCTGCGCAGCCGCCTGAAATGCGAACAGTAAGACAATCGGGACCGCGGCGACAACGGACCGCAGCATTCCGATTGACCACAACGGGAACTGGTTTCGGCGGTCCGGCGTCCCAGCATCACAAGACGGCCTGTGATCCTTGAACAGACTCACGATGGACAGGTCCTCGCGGTCCACACGTTTCGATTGAGGCCGATCAACGAGCCTCCCCGGTTCGGTTGGAAACACTGCCCGCGAATTCATGGGATGACCTGTTCGGGCGGTGCCTGAAGGATCGACTCGATGCGGTGTAGGCTGCCGTCGATGGTGGGGAGCACAAT
>CAUZTK010000273.1:0-5254 GCA_963582395.1 Planctomycetota bacterium
AAATTTTTCCACGGCGTTCTCCTCACGTTGGCGGTGTGAGAACACCATCGTGACGGTAGAACGCCGTCTTCGATACCGAACCTCAAATTCTTTGGTTGCGGCCGATAGGCCGCGCTAGGAAAATGAGCGAAATTAAGTCGTGTAAAACTAGATGCTGTCGGAGTCCGCAACGCTGGTGAAGTGATGGCTAAAGTTAGCGAAAGAAGCTGTGAACCACCCATAAAGCTGGATTTTTCTAGGATCGCGAGTATTTCAGCATCTCGCGCATTCCGGGGAATGCACCCCCGGGTGCGATCTCAACCGGCGTTCAAGTGGTCGCCGGGGCCAAGCCGATGTCCTCTCAGAAACTCATCCGCGGTCATCTCTCGTTTCCCTTCCGGACGCAGCCGGGTGATTTCGACGCAACCCTCACCCGTCCGTACAATCAGACGTTGTCCTTCGGCTATAACGATTCTGCCGGGATCGCTGCTGGCGTTGATGTCGGTCGGCTGCACGTCGAGGACAATCAGCCGAGTTGGTTGGCGGCCTACCTGCACCAGAAACGTGAACGGACCGGGCCACGGCTGCATCGCCCGGACATGACGCTCGATCTCAACGCCCGATCGAGTCCAGTCAATGGCGCCGGCTGACTTTTTGAGACGCGGCGCACGGGTCACCTCGGCGAGATGTTGCGGGATCTGCTCGACGGTTCCGGTTTCGATCTGGTCGATGATCTTTTGAGTCAAGGGCGCGGCCAGTTCGGCCAGGCGAATTTCCAGTTCGCCAGTCGTTTCTTTCGGACCGATGGGTGTCTTCACGACGCTGAGAACGGGGCCGGCATCCAACTTCGGTTCGATCTGGAAGATCGTCACTCCGGTTTCCGTCTCGCCGTTGAGGATCGCATAATGCACCGGTGCAGCGCCACGGAATTTCGGCAGCAGCGAAGCGTGCAGGTTGATGGCTCCGAACTTCGGGATTTCGATCAACTGTTCGGAAAGGATTTGCCCATAGGCTGCGACGACACACAGATCGGCATTGAGCTCTCGCAGCCGTGTGAGTGGATCGGGCTTGTTAACGTTTTCCGGCTGGAAAACCGGAGTCCCCCGTGCGACGGCTTCCTCTTTGAGCGGGTGGGCGTGACGATGATGGCCTCGTCCGGTCCGGTCCGGCTGCGTGAACAGGCCCACCACTTCATGGTCCGACTCGAACAGGCTGAGGAAGGTCGGCAACGCAAAACGGCCGCTTCCCATAAGGACCAGTCGCAGGCTCATGAGCAGGGTGTCCTCCTTATTTTCAGCCTGAGCACATGACTCCCTAATTCAATATTCACGTTTTTTCGTTTGGAGTTTCCGCTTGCGGTATAGTGGACCACAAAGGCCCGCGAAACCTGCTGACATTGCCGTCAGATCGTCCGCGGTGAATCAACATGGATCGAGCTCGCGCAGATGACGTTTGATGTCATCGTCGGATGGATATTCGCCGGACGCTTGTTCCTGTCGAAAATGGGCCTCGAAATCGTCCAGACGGGGCTTGATCTCTCTTTGTCCCGCTTCACTCATTCGATCGGTGAATAGGATGCCGTCGAGATGATCGTTTTCGTGCTGGACCACTCGGCCTGGCAATTCGGTCAGCGTCATCTCGAAACCGTGACCCTGTAAATCAAAGCCTTCGACGACGATCTCCTCGGCACGGCGGACCTGTCCATAAAGTTCGGGCAGGCTGAGACAGCCCTCTTCGCCCTCGACGCTCCTTTTGCGGCGTGTGATCTCCGGGTTGATGAACACGAATTCCTCGTCCGTCTCCGCTTGTTCGGCAGTCGGATTCACGATGAACAGTCGATAGGGCAAAGCAACCTGATTGGCGGCCAGACCGATCCCCTTGGCTTCATACATTAACTCGAACATGCTGCGGATGGTCTTCCGCAGATCGGCGTTGATTTCGGTAATCGGCTTGGATTGCCAGCGCAGGGCCGGGTGCGGGTAACAGATGATTTTCATCGGCTTGGCGGATTTCAGGGATGAGGGCTTCGTTAAATCCCTGAAATTATAATCGCCGCTCGAACAGTGGTCGAGCCAAGCCCATCCTGGCGGAGCCGAAATCAAATGCGAAGCACGAAAACTGAAATCCGAAACAAACTCGAAATCCGAATGTTCAAAACGTACAACTGGCGGTTTCTGTCATTGGAGATTCAGATTTTGAAATTGTTTCGGATTTCGATCTTCGAGTTTCGTTTTTCTGACCTTGTGAAATTGGTCCGCTTATTTTCACGCAGATTCTTATCCGCTCGCCGTTGGCGAGCGCGCTGCTCACAGGGAGTTTGATGGGTGCCGGCGGAGCATTAATAGGTCGGCAGTGGATTGAGGGGTGCGAATGCCGTTTGCGGATTTCCTGCCGGCTCAACGATAGGACTGATCGCGACAGGGTCGGGCGTCGCCGAGACCGGATAGCCGGCCTGAATCGAGTCGTAACTCTGATACGCGCCTTGGGGAGGAAGATACGTGCCCGGAGGAACTCCCAGTGGTGCGACACCCGGCGCTACGCCACAATTTCCACCCGGACATCCGCCGCCATAATACGATGGTCCGTAGGATCTGCCCCACAAGGAAGGCCAACCGCAGTAGCATCCGCTGGCCGACGTCAGTATCGCCACAGCAACCAGTAAAAGCGAGACTTTCTTCATCATAACATCCTTTTAAAAACTGCAACGGATTCGTTTCGAGAAACAGTGATCGAGAACCGCCGTCGGCCACCAACCGGGCCAGGGGGGTCCGCCCGAAATGCCCCGTTTCACTCCGGGGCTCGTCATTGTGGCCTGCTGTTTGGTCTAAACGTTCGGGTTGGTGAAAAGCGAAAGAGAGGCGACTCGCTGACTTCGGCTGGGAAGCCGCGTTTTGCTTCACCCGAGGTTGGTTTAGGCAGGGGAAATCGGGCGAGACAATAGGGGCTTTGCCGTTTCGCGTCAACACGAGTTCCATTGAACGCGGCGAGGGAAATCGGTGATAATCGGCCGTGACATCGCCGGGAATTGGGGTTGGCCGGGTTGACCGGCGCCGACTATACTCCCGCTTCGTTGCACGCCGGGATGGCAATCTGGCGGCATGATAGTCCCTTGGGACAGCGGTCGTTCGTTCACGCACAAGCAGGGAGTCACGGCGTGGAGACAATTCTCGTCGCAGGAGTTGAAACACTCGTCGGAGCAAATTTGGCCGCGTGTTTGGCAGGTTCGTTTCGCGTTGTCGGCCTTTGCTCGAACGCGGAAATTTCGATTGCCGGCTGCGAAATTCACGTCGTCGACAGTTGCGATCAAGAATCGGCCCGACAATGGACCGCCTGGGCACGGCCGCATCAAATTGTTTATTGCGGTGCGGCAGCCCGCTCGACCTGGCAGCATGACGATTTACCAACACCGCATGATGTGAACGCCGCCCGCATTTGGCCGCGCCTCGTCAGCGAATTCGATTGTCGACTGACGCTTATTTCCTCCGACGCCGTCTTGACCGGACCCTGGATGTTCCACACGGAGGAAAGCGACGGTTTCTGTTCGAGCGCAGCAGCCCGAACAATCCGTAAAATCGAAGAAGACACGTGGCAGCTCTGCCCCGATGCCCTTATTGTTCGCACCAATGCGTTCGGCTGGTCACCCAATGCGGCTGATCCCGGATGGATCGAAAGCACGCTCGAGGCACTGCAGCAGGGGGGTGCCGGTCCCTACGACTTCCTACGACACGCAACGCCCATTTTGGCGACCGATTTGGCTGCGATTCTCGTGCAGGCTTGGTTTGCTGAACTCAAAGGCGAATACCACATCGCGGGGGCCGAACGGATCAACCCGGAGCGGTTCGTCGAACGTCTGGCCGACGAATTCGATCTTCCCGCACCCTCGTCGCCCTCCTTCGACTCGCTCGGCGAACTTCCGTCCGGGTTTGGCCGCGGTGAATCATCTCTGCACACCGGTAAGATCCGCAGAGCACTCGACATTGCGATGCCGACAATTGCCGAGGGACTACAAAAACTTCACGAGCAGCAGCACAACGGTTCTCGCGACCGTCTCAGTGCGCCGGCAGTCGCGGTCCACGAAAAGGTCGCGTAACTGGGCCGGTCTCCCTGTCACCCCAAGTCCCCAGCACCAGCAGCCAAAAAGCTCCGCAGTCTTCGCTGGCTCTCAGGGGGCTGTTGGAGGCCTGTGCGTTCAGGTCTGATGAACGACTACTGCCCGCGGACGTTCATCCGCAGCGAGTAAAAGCCGGTCCGTGCGGTGATAAACAACGTCTTGCGGTCCTTGCCGCCGAAACAGACATTGGACGGACCCTCGGGTGTCGAGATGGTCGTGATGAGCCAGCCTTGGGGGCTGTAAATGCGAACTCCGGCGCGCGTTAGGTACAGGTTTCCTCGTTCGTCGAGGGTCATCCCATCAGAGCCTTCCGGAAACACCGTGCGGAGCTTCTCCAACTGACCATTTCCGACAATGCGGTAGACGAACGATTTGTTGGCTCCCGGATCGGCCACGTATAGCAATTTGCCGTCGGCCGTGCCGAGCACCCCGTTTGGTTTGACCAGATTGTCGAGGACGCGGGTAACTTTTTTGCGGTCGGGCGAGATGTAGTAGACGTGGAAGCCATCCTGTTCCAGTCCCTGCTGCTTTCCGTAACGCGGATCGGTGAAGTAAACACCGCCGCTGGTATCGATCCACAGATCGTTGGGGCTGTTCAGTTTCTTTGCTTGATAGGCGTCAGCGAGCACGTTGACTGTTCCATCGGGCGAAATCGACGTGATTCGGCGCCTGCCCCCTTCGCAGGCCAGCATGTTGCCCTTGCGATCGAAAAACAGCCCGTTGGCTCCGCCGCTGTTCTCGCGAAACGTCGACAGCTTGCCCTCCAGAGACCATTTGTGAATTCGATTGTTCGGGATGTCGGAAAAGTAAATGTTGCCCTGTTTGTCGACAGCGGGACCTTCTGTAAATATGAAACCGCCGGCGAGTTTTTCGACTTCCGCACCGCTGGCAACGAGCCTCGAGGCGTCATCGACAACAACGGCGTTTAGCGGCACAGCAAACGACGCGGCCAGCAAAGCCGCAAGACCACAAACAATCGTTCGATGGATCATGTGAAGTCTCCTTGGACTTTGTTCACAGTTCTGTTTCTTGAAGTTTCCAAGAACAAGTGACCGCTTGCAGCTTATGAGGCCGCACAGCTCTTCAGCGCTCAGTTGCTCGTAACGCTTGTCGTTTCAGCCGTCGGAAAGTTAGCAGGAATAGAAATTGTCACCTTGCCGGTGG
>CAUZTK010000274.1:0-5204 GCA_963582395.1 Planctomycetota bacterium
TCCCGAATGGGTACGGAAATCATGATCCTCTACCAGTTTCTTTCCCTTGTAGACTCGCAGCCGCAAACAAATGACTCACGAACCCTGCTTGCCAATACGTCTGTTGGTGTGTCGAATGACCAGAGCCCCTCCGTTGGGCCCCGGCACACCCCCTTTGACCAACAACATGTTGTTCTCTTCGTCAACTCGAACGACCTGTAAATGACGCACCGTTCTGTGTGCGTTGCCGTACCGTCCGGGCATACGAGTGCCCTTCAAAACCCGCGCCGGATCGGCACTCATGCCGATCGAGCCCCCATGTCGGTGTACCCGCTTGACGCCATGACTGGCGCGCTGACCGTGAAAGTTGTGACGTTTCATCACCCCCGCGGTCCCGCGTCCTTTGCTCGTGCCAATCACGTCGACATACGGAATGTCGGCAAAGGCGCCAACCGTCAACGACTGCCCGACCTCATAAGCCTGCTCCTCTCCGTCGGTCCGAAACTCCTTGATCATCCGTTTCGGCTCGCAACCCGCTTTGGGCGGCAGTTCAACCCCTTCAGCGGCCCTCTGCCGCTGCCGCTTGCTGTTGAGTGCGGCGACATGCCCTCGTTCGCTACGGCCAGCTAGACGTCGCGGCTTGTCTTCAAATCCAAGTTGAACCGCCTCGTAGCCGTCCCGTTCCTGAGTACGAAGCTGCAGGACCACACAGGGACCGGCTTGAATAACGGTTACCTGAACAAGATCACCTGCCTCGTCGTAGACCTGCGTCATCCCAATTTTGCGACCCAGCAATCCAACAGGCATTACAGTGCCTTCCGTTCGTTATCTATCAGGACGCCAACGGCGTAGAGGGCCTTCCGACGCCGATATCCACTTTGTCTCAGGAAAAAAGCACTTCGGAATCAACAACGGGACTGCTCATTTCACATCAGCCAGTGACCCGTCATCCGTTGATTAAAAAGGCTCTCTGCGATCCCGGCAACCGAGCAGACGGCGTCCCCACTAAGTTCCGCCGGCCAATGCCTTGATCTTGATATCCACGCCAGCCGGCAACGACAGCTTGTTTAAGGCGTCGATCGTTTTTCCGGTCGGCTGAATGATGTCGATCAACCTTTTATGTGTCCGTATCTCAAATTGCTCTCGCGACTTCTTGTCAATGTGCGGACTCCGCAGCACCGTGTAGCGTTCGATCCGCGTCGGCAAAGGAATCGGACCGTGTACAATCGCCCCAGTCCGCTTCGCCGTCCCGACGATGTCGGTTGCCGACTGATCGAGCACGGAATGATCGTAGGCTTCCATGCGAATGCGAATGCGTTCTTGGCTCACCCCGGCCACTCAACTTTCCCTTCCCAAATGGTTTACGGCTTCCGAAACGGTTGGTTTCAACGTTCGGGAAGCCGACAATCCTAGTGAGACGTATCTAGTTTGTCAACAAGCTCACCCGCAGTTTCATCGAAATGAATTGTTTTCCGAGATGACCCCCCGTAGAAGGGGTATTCGTTGAGCTGACAAGAGATCGAGAAAGGAATGCGGAGAGGGGGATGGATGAAAAACTACACATTCCTATCTCCATCCCGCCATTAATTCAAATCATTCTTGGCGTTCTTGACAAATTTCGACCGCTCGCAGCCAGAATGAGTTTTTCAACGGGCTGCTAACCCATCATTCGCTTCAGCACATCGGGTGGTGTCTCATCATACTTCAGCGGTTCCATGGAGTACGATGCTCGGCCCTGCGAGAGGCTGCGAACCTGAGTGGAATAGCCGAACATCTGCGCCAAAGACGCTTGTGCTTCCAGCACACACAGGTCACCGCGGCGCTGCAAGCTAACGATGATAGCCCGCCTGGCATTCAAATCCGACTGAATGTTGCCGAGAAACTCCTCAGGGGTGACGACTTCCAGCTTCATGATCGGCTCGAGCAGCACGATGCCCGCCTCGGCAAGTGCTTCACGGACTGCTTCGGCCGCCGCGGCCTCAACGGCGAGTTCGGTCGTCTCACCCTCTTTGTAGTCGGCGTCGAGAATCGTGAATTTGACGTTCATCAATGGAAAACCGACGATCCCGCCGCTACGGGCCTCGCCCTGCACTGCCTGTTGCAGGACCGATTTCAGGCCGTCCGGCAGAACCCCGGGTTTGAGCCGGTCGACCAGTGTGATTGTCTCCTCACCAACGAACGGCTCTATGCGAAGTTTGACCTTTGCGTATTGCGTAACTCCCTGCGATTGCCGATTGAAGGTCCCCTCCTTTTCGACCCAAGCACGGACCGTCTCACGATAACTGACGCGCGGCTTGTGAATTCGCACCTTCAGACCGAAGTCCCGCTGGAGACGATCGCGGAGAACCTCCAAATGGAGTTCGCCCATTCCGCTGATAATGGTCTGTCCCGTTTCTTCGCTCAAACGGGCATTGAAAGTCGGGTCCTGCCGTTCCAGTCGCTTCAACGTCTCTTCCAGCTTTTTCCGCTCGGCGCTGCTTTCGGGCTCGACGGACATCGAGATGACCGTTTCCGGAAATGTGATCTTCTCCAGCAGGATGGGACGTTGAGCATCGCACAGAGTGTCTCCGGTAACCGCATCCTTCAGACCGATGACGCCGACAATCTCGCCCGCTGCGACTTGGTCGGTTTCGATCTTTTCGCGAGCATCAGCCTGAACGCGCCAGAGCTGACCGATCAACTCCTTCTTTCCGGTTCGCGGATTGAGCCGCCTTGTGCCGCTTTTCAGGACGCCGGAATAAACACGAACGAAACACAAATCAGCATGCCGGTCGGCGACCACCTTAAAAACCAAACCGCAGAACGGTTCGTCCGGGGTCGGCCGGCGGACCTGCGGTTCTAATTTCTTAGGATTCGGGTGGCGGCCCTCAACCGGCGGCCGGTCAAGCGGGCTCGGCAAGTACCGAGCCACCGCATCCAGCATCGGCTGGACGCCGATGAAATTCAGTACCGCGCCACAAAAGGTCGGCTGCAACTGCCCCCCAATGGTGCATAGGCGCAGCAGTTCAACGATTTTCTGCTTCGGGACCTCTCTCTCCTCGATCACGGCGAGCATGACGTCGTCATCGAATTCGGCCAATGATTCGAGCATCTTTTGCCGCCACTCGTCCGCCACCTGTTGGAACGCCTGGGGGATGTCCGCAACCTCGATCTTGGCTCCTTTGGTCGTCGGATCGAAATAAAGGGCCTGCATGTCGATCAGATCGATGAGACCCTCGAGCGCGTTCGGATCGGGAGCAGAGCCGGCCCCCATCGGGATTTGCAGGGCGATTGGGTGCGCGCCGAGTCGCGTCTCGATTTCCCGAAGCGTGCGCTCGAAGTCGGCACCGATGCGGTCCATCTTGTTGATCAGACAGATCCGCGGGACATGATATTTGTCGGCCTGTCTCCAAACGGTTTCGCTTTGGGCTTCAACTCCTTCGCGGGCACTGAAGATGACGAGGGCGCCGTCGAGCACCCTCAAACTGCGCTCGACCTCGGCAGTAAAATCGACGTGCCCCGGCGTGTCGATGATGTTGATCGTCACATTGTGCCAGCGGCAGGTAATGGCGGCGGAATAAATGGTAATGCCGCGTCTGGATTCGTCGGGATCGAAGTCGGTGGTGGCGGTGCCCAGATCGACTTCGCCCATCCGGTGCGACGAGCCGGCGTAGTACAGAATCCGCTCGGTGGTCGTCGTCTTGCCGGCATCGATGTGGGCCACGATGCCGATATTCCGGATAGCTTGCATCGCGACCGACATCGGACCGGCACCGTTTGAGTGCAGCAGAGATATTCGCCGGCCCGGCCATCCTGACCGGGCATCAATAAATCACGACGTACCAAGAGCCGGTTCCGCAACATTACCGCCCGAGCGACACGATTTCCTTCTGCCGCAGGCTACCAGGCAAAATGAGCAAACGCCTTATTGGCGTCGGCCATGCGATGCACGTTATCTCGGGTCGTCATAGCGGTTCCATCGCGGCGATAGGCGTTCATCAGCTCGTCGGCAAGGCTCAGATGGATCGGTCGCCCTTTTTTGGAGCGACAGGCCTGCAGGATCCAGCGGATGGCCAGCGTCTGCTGACGCCTGGAACTGACCGGCGTGGGGACCTGGTACGTCGCACCCCCGACACGCTTGGAGCGGACTTCGATCGACGGTTTCACATTTTCCACCGCCTGCAAAAAGACGTCGATCGGCTCGGTATCGGGTTGACGTTGTTTGATCACGTCCAACGCATCGTAAAACAGCCGCTGGGCGACACTCTTTTTGCCGTCCCACATCAGGCAGTTGACGAACTTGGCCGCCAGTCGTGATTGATACCGCGCATCCGGCTTCAGTTGGCTTTGACTGGCGGTGAATCGTCTGGACATGGAATCGACCTTGATGAGACTACGGCAGACAAAAAATGAATCATCGTGGAAAGAATCAAGTCGAAGCGGCGAGCAGGTTTTTCCGGCTGCCGTCCCGCCGCCGAGTTATTTGGGTTTCTTAGTGCCGTACCGGCTGCGCGCCTGACGCCGGTCGCCGACGCCAAGTGTGTCGAGCACCCCGCGGACAATTTTATAACGAACACCGGGCAGGTCACGAACACGTCCGCCGCGGACCAACACGATCGAGTGTTCCTGCAGGTTATGCCCTTCCCCGGGAATGTACGCTGTGATCTCCTTGCCGTTCGAGAGACGGACCCGTGCCACCTTCCGCAGGGCGGAGTTTGGTTTTTTGGGGGTGACCGTCTTGACGTTCAGACAGACCCCGCGTTTTTGCGGGCACCCTTCCAACAGCGGCGTTTTGGTTTTGGTCCGCTGTTTCTTGCGGGGTTTGCGGACAAGCTGGTTTTTGGTAGGCATACAACTAATCCGTAAATCGGTCTGGCTCTGTTGCCGAAGGATGAACCGACCCGTCGGCGAAACGGGCTCTGTAGAAAAAACTCAACGTGTAAACCGTGGGAAGGCTCATTTCAATGCAAAGCCGCCGAACTCGCATGGATAATAAGAGAAACATCCCTGCCGGTTCGCCCCTTATTCCCAGCTTCTCTGAATACGAAACACCTAAATGTATCGCGAAAACTCGCCACCGTCAAGCGTCGGCTCCGTCATCCAGATCTTCGTGCGTGCGTCTCGAAAGAGTAGGTACGAACGCCGTCTGAATTGTGAAAATGCGTAGTCTGCAATAATTGAACGGCACTCTCTGAATGACATTTTCGACTCTAACAACCATCGAACAACAGAATTTCTGATGTCGT
>CAUZTK010000275.1:0-5109 GCA_963582395.1 Planctomycetota bacterium
CTGGAGAATACGGGAGACGTCACAATTGCCGATTTGGCCGATCGGGCAGCGATCGTGCGAGATTTCGACGGCCGTGTGTGGCTGCGTGAAATCGAACGGCCTGTTCTGCTCGTTCACGGCGAAGGGGATGGAACGGTTGCCGAACGCTGCCATCATGAACTCGAAACCGGCTTGAGAAATAGCCGGGCCGAGTGGCTGCACAATTGTGGGCATCTGCCTTACCTGACACATCCCCACCGCCTCGTCAAAGTTGTTCGATCCTTCCTGACCGATGGCGACACAGATGTTGAAAGGCTGGCCGTGGAACCTGCCTCGTGGGGCACGCCGGAGAGTTAACGAACGAACCCCCGATTTCTTACCAACCACAAAGTCACGCGGCCGTTTTGCCGCAAGCGGCAACTCGACCTCGGGAACTCCAAACGAAAAAAACGCGAACAGAATCCACGTTTTCACCAACATTAAGGGTTAAGAGAACGAACATGCAAACCGACCTGCCCGAACCGTTGGATGTGATTGCCGTCGGCGCCCATCCCGACGACGTCGAAATTGCCTGCGGCGGAACGTTGGCGAAGCTCGTCCGGCAAGGTTATCGCGTGGGAATTGTGGACTTGACGGATGGTGAACCGACACCCGGCAGTCCGGGACCAGACGTTCGACTTGCCGAAGCCCGCAAAGCGGCACAAATTCTGGGCATCCACGTTCGCGAGACCCTCGATCTTCCCAACCGAAAATTGTTTGACAGCTTCGAGACGCGGGTGGCGTTGGCCAAGACGTTCCGTAGGCATCGGCCCAGTATAGTGCTGGGATTGGGGGACAAAACGCCCATGGCTTCGCCCGATCACTGGCAGGCCATGCAGATTACCGACGCGGCCGTTTTTTATTCACGGTTGACAAAATGGGACGATCAGTTCGAAAACCTGCCCGTACACGTCGTCGCCAAACATGTGTGGTATTTTCTCGGTTTTCAGACGTTGCGCATGCCGGACAGCGGCGGTCAGTTTGTTGTGGATATTACTGAAACGTTGCCGATAAAATTGGAGGCCATCCGCGCTTATCGCACGCAGTTTCCCCCGGAAAAAGAGCGGGTGTTTCGGTTGGTCGAGAGCCAGAACAAGCTGTTCGGTACCAGCGCAGGATTCGAAGCGGGTGAATTGTTTGTCACGGCAACGACGCTCGGCGTGCGGAATCTGGTGCAGACGGTCTTGCCAGATTTCGGCCCGCCATCTTAAGTTCCTCAGAGACGACGTGGGGCAAGGGCCCGCACTGGGTGCTGGTTCTCGTCTGTTAACGGTGACCATTCATGGTGAGCCGTACAGAGACAAGTGGGTGTTCCCTTGCAGATGGGGACTGATAGCGTCTAAAACGATATTCACAGCGTGCTTTCCCGGGAAATATGAATCTCGCCGCGTCGAAGCATTCACTTCGTCAAGAGCGGCAGCGTTTTGGTCTTTATCATGACTCGCGTTGTTTGTGGTTTTGATAGCATTACAGGCAACTTCCGCGAGAATAACGAGGATCGTTGTCTGGCCGATCCGCAGGGACGTTTTTTCCTTGTGGCTGACGGTATGGGCGGACAAGCGGCCGGTGAAAAGGCCAGCCAACTCGCGGCCGATCTGTTCGCGGAAAAAATTGCGCAACTTATCGACTTCGACAGCGACCCCTCGGAAACGGTCATCAAAAGTATTGACGAAGCCGTCGCCTACGCCAATCAGCGGATCATTCAGCTCAGCGAAGAAAATTCGACGTACCACAACATGGGAACCACCATCGCGTTCATCGCCGTGGTGGCAGGCAAGTTTTACGTCGGAGGTATCGGAGACAGTCGCGTTTACCAGCTCCGAGGCAGAAAATTGCAGCAGTTGACGACCGACCATTCGCTCACACAGGCGCTGCTCGATGCCGGCACGATTTCTGCATCCGACGCTGAAACCCACCGATACCGAAATGTACTGTACCGCTACCTCGGAACCACAGAGGGCGGCACCGGAACCGAGCCGGAACAGATTCTTCCCAAAGCCGGCGATCGCTATGTCCTCTGTTCCGACGGAGTGACCGACGGACTCAGCAACGATTCTTTGTCGGCCCTCTTGCAGGAAAAAGATGATCCTCAGGAAGCGGCCGAAACGATTGTTCGGCAGGCAGAAAAAGAGGGCTCGAAGGACAACATCACCTGCATGGTGTTGCACGTCGAATAGCACCGCGCCGTCAGGCGGCAGGTGATGAGTGAGAAGAGCAGGACTCACGGCTCGCCACTGAAAACATCAAACGGCCGCCGGTTTCCGCTGAAGCTCATCGAGATGAGGCGTCCGGGCTTGTCTGGGCTCACGATGGCACGAAAAATATCAGAAAGGCGTGCACGATCCGTCGGTTCGATGTAGACTTGACGACAGATCTATAAAATTGTGAACGCTTGTGGAACGCTCGGATTATCCAGAATAGGAAATATTAGGCGTTCCTTCTGGACACTCGGAATATTCGGAGTTTGAGGATCGCACGAAACAGGCGCGGCTGGGCAAAGCGCTCTCTGCCACCGTAACGCAAAAATTGCGAGGAACTCTCATGCGACAGCTCTGGGATCAAAGATGGCCGTTTCGATGGGGACTTTTGGCGGGATTGTGGGCCTTGCTCTGTGCCCCGTCTCTTGTCGCAGCGCAGACCAAAAAGCCGGATTTTCCGAAACACGCGGATGTTCTCAAAGGCTTCCAAAAGGTTCCGACCGCCGTAGGAAAAAAAAGTTTGTATACCATCTGGACGCGGACGAAAGACGCCCAGATGCTCGCCGAACTTCCGTCGGGCTTTGCCTCTCAAAAATATTTTCTGGCGTTGACGATTTCCAGCGGCGAGTTGTTTGCCGGGCTGCAGTTCGGTGAGATTTACTTTTACTGGAGACGGTACGACAAGCGGCTGGCGATGATTTCGCCAAACATCGAGATCCGCTCGACCGGGGATTCGGAATCGAAGGCCTCGGTCAAGCGGCTTTTTACCGACCGGGTGATTCTCGACGTGCCGATTGTGACCATCGGTCCCGGAGGGGGCCCGGTCATCGACATGGATGCGCTGCTTGTCGGTAAAGCGACCCTGTTTTTCGGCTCGCGTGTTCGTAATCCGGGGCTGAGGTTGCAGGCGATCAAAAAGGCCAAGGCGTTTCCCAAGAATGTTGAACTGGCCTTTGAGATCCCCACGTCGCGGGGACGGTTGCAGACACTGCACTATTCGTTCAGCGTCATTCCATCGAGCAGCGGTTACAAACCAAGAAAGGCGGACGAACGTCTCGGATATTTTACGACTTCCTACAGCGATCTTGGGAAATACTCGGATGACCAGACCCGCGTCCGGCACATTAACCGCTGGCACCTGGAAAAGGCCGACAAGAAGTTGAAGTTGGGCCCACCCAAGACGCCCATCAAGTTCTATATCGAACACACTACGCCAATCCGTTACCGGCGCTGGGTCAAGCAGGGGGTCCTCTCCTGGAACAAGGCCTTCGAAAAAGTCGGCCTCACCGACGCCATCGTGGTCGAGTACCAGGATGCCGGCACCGGTGCGCACATGGAGAAGGACCCCGAAGACGTCCGCTACAACTTCATCCGCTGGCTGAACAACGATTTCGGACTCGCAATCGGCCCCAGCCGGGTCAATCCCACGACCGGCCAAATTCTCGACGCCGATATTATTCTCACTGACGGCTGGATTCGCTATTACCGCTTCCAGTTCGAAGACCTACTGCCGAAAATCGCCATGGAAGGATTCGGTCCTGAAACACTGTCCTGGCTGGCAACACATCCCAGTTGGGATCCGCGGATTCGTCTAGCCCCGCCGTCTCAGCGTGAATACTTGACAGAAAAACTGTCACGTTTGGCTGCCCTGCCCTCCGGCGGTCACGCTGCCATGCGTGTGGACCCAAAACTAATCGGCGACGACCTTTACGACGGTCTTATCGGACGTACCAGCCAGATCAACGGTCTCTGCCTCGCGGCAGAGGGGCTGGCCTTCGACATGGCCCTGATGCGAATGCACCTCGATTTGCTCGACGGGCCACAGACGGCCGACAAACAGAAATCCGACGACAAAGCGGAAAAAAAAGACGACAAAAAATCGGCCGAAAGCATGATCGACGGCATGCCGGAGTCGTTCGTCGGGCCGTTACTGAGTCATCTCGTTGCGCACGAGGTGGGCCATACATTGGGCCTCAGGCACAACTTCAAGGGATCGAGCATCTACACACTCGACGAAATCAACAGCGAAACGCTCAAGGGCCAGAAACCGCTGGGCGGGTCGGTCATGGATTATACGCCGACCAACATTAACATGGAGGGAGGCAAAATCCAGGGCGACTACGTGATGCTGGGCATCGGCCCCTACGACCACTGGGCCATCGAGTACGGTTACTCGTTCGAAAGCAACCTCAAGCCCATCTTAGCCCGTGTGGCCGATCCGGCATTGCAATACGGCACCGACGAAGATACCGTGGGGCCCGACCCGCTGTCGCGGCGATTCGATTTCAGCAAAAACCCGCTCGATTACGCCGAAAATCAGCTACGGCTGGTCCAGTATCACCGCAAGCGAATTCTTGAAAAATTTGTTAAGCAGGGGGATAGCTGGTCGAAGGCTCGTCGCGGCTACGGCATCACGCTGAGCCTGCAGTTTCGAGCCATCAGCATGATGGCCGGCTGGGTTGGCGGCGTACACGTCTACCGCGATAAAAAGGGAGACAAGAACGCTCGCGCACCGTTTGAGGTCGTCTCTGCCGAAAAACAGCGCCGCGCTTTAAAGTTTCTCGTCGAAAACACATTCCGCGACGAAGCCTATGGGCTGACACCCGAATTGCTCAAACACATGACGACCGACAAGTGGCTCGATGGGACCGGCTTCTTCAGAGCCTTTGAGGACTCCACCTGGCCGGTTCACGACCGCATTATGGGATTGCAGGCCTCCGTCTTGACGATGGTCATGAGACAGACAACGCTTCGCCGTGTGTACGACAACGAATTCCGCGTTCCCGCCGATCAGGATGCCGTGACGCTGCCGGAACTTCTACAAACCCTGCACGCGGCCATCTGGAGCGAACTGGACCAGGATAAATCAGAAAAGAAGTACACGTCGCGACAG
>CAUZTK010000276.1:0-5088 GCA_963582395.1 Planctomycetota bacterium
AGTCTGTTCACTCGGCTACTGAGAAGTTCGGGACTGGCCCCGCCGGAAACATCCAGGCTGTCCCAACTGGTTCCCAAAAACTGAACCGTTCCAACAAACCTCAGCATCAATGACGCTCTCCATACGTACATTAGACAGCTACGTTAGAAAAACAGACCAGAAATACTTTACTTGGTGAAACTGGTTTCTACTCCACTGGACGTGCCTGGAGAACCAAAATGAGAAAGTTTCGGCGGGTTTCCATGCTGTTGTGCAAGTCGGTTCTGTCGCGTCGCGGATTTCTACAAACGGCTGGGCTGGGATTGATGGCTTGGATAACAACGCCGTTTCGCTGCCGTGCGATGCACGAAAGTGCCCCACGAGCAGACGTGGAACGAGATCCGGTCAAGCGGTTGCCGAAGGATGGTTCATGGGTCAGGTACGATTGGATGATCACCAGAGATGATAATCGCGCGGAATAGACCGGGACGTTGAGCTTCAAGATTGTCGGGAACGAGGTCGTCGACCAAAAGAAGTGTCGCTGGATCGAAGGCACATTCATCTACACTGAAGGCGGAACCAAGCCACGTCCGGTTATCCTAAAAATACTCGTCAACGAGGCGGCCCTCAAAGCCCTATTTGCCGGAAAACTCGGAGAGCTTGAACCTCAGCAACGACGGCCGATTAAGGTTTGGATCAAGGTCGAGGACAATTCCCCGAAGAGACTGGAGGAAACCAGAGGTCCGAATGACTTTCCTCTTTTAGCAGGCCTGATGCAGGACGTTTCGGGTGCCCTGCCTCTCGCGCCGTTACCTGGTGAAATCAAGGACTCTCGGGGAGAAATCAAATCGAAGACGATCGAATACCAAAAAGGACAACTCGTCTGCAAAGGCTTTAGGACTCGTTCGATTGAGAAATGCGACGGAGGCAAGTTTCAAACTCATACAACTCGATCGGTTTGGGTGACCGATGTGGAACCGTTGGGATTTGTGGAATGTCAGATTAGTCGAAAACGACTGGTCGCCGAAAAGATCGACTTCACGGTGAAGATGAACGTCTCCCTGGCCAATTTTGGCGAAAATTCCAAGTCGGCGCTGCCGGACCACAATTGAGAAGATCGATCCTTTCTGAGGATTTTTGCGTTTGACGGCATTGACTGTGTCATCAGGGCCGCCCGGCCCATTCACTCGGCGAGCTGAATCGGTGGCATTTCGGGCAGAGGGACGATCTTCGCCTCCAGCGGCTTTGTTTCCAGAATCACAATCGACGGTTTGCGGAACGTCCAGCCGCTGGTTTCGCCGGGATTGATGAACAATCGGCCTTGTTCGTCGTGGGAGATTTCGGCGCGGTGGGAATGGGCTGAGATGATCACATCACACTCACCAAGTTGGCCCCGCAGCATGCCGATCGAATGCGTGACCAGAATTTGCGTGCCGTCGTCGGTACGGAACCCGAAGGGCGGCTCGGCGACTTCGCCGATGATTCGCATGCCTCCGCTGATGCCGATCTTGTTCCCTTCGTTGTCGCCAAAGCAGGCCAGCATCGGGCAACGGAGCTTGCGCAGCGGCGGAACCACGATCGGTGAAACAAAATCGCCAGCGAAGATCACCAGTTCACAACCCGAGCGATTGAACTCGGCAACGGCCCGCCGAACATTGTCGACGTGATCGTGGGCATCTGCAAAAATTCCGATCCGCATTGTCTGAGCATCCGCAACCTGTTGACGTTTCGGCGGCACCGTCTCCGGCTTGGCACAGGTCGAATTCGACTGTGACGGGCGTGTTCACCTCGGCATACCATCCGGGATGATCGCTACTTAGCATAAATTTTATCCGCACACTGAAGCGGTCGGCTAGTGTGCCGGTTGACATGCGGCGTAGTGCGAGGTCAGTCGACAATCGTCTGCATGCTGTCGACGTGTCGTTCGTCGTCGAGACGCGGCCAGGAGAGCACGAACCGGCTGCCTTGACCCGGGTTGCTCTCGACCGTCACCTCTCCGCCATGCTCACGGATGATTTTTCGGCTGACGGCCAGACCCAGCCCGGTTCCGCGGGCCCCTTTCGTCGATACGAAGGCATTGAAGATCTGCGTGACCCGATTCTCAGGAATTCCGGGGCCGTTATCGGTCACGATGACGAACATGGTACTGGCTTCGGCGTCACAACCGGTCTCTACGCAGACGGCGCCATGCTCGCGGTCGCTGGTGGCGTCGATTGCATTGGTCACCACGTTCAATATGGCACGATGAATTCCGTCTGGATCGAACGTTGTTTCCGTCAGCTCAGACGCTGGCCGGTATTCGAACTCGACGTCGTTCTCGTCGGCCCGAGACTGCATCAGTTCACAGACGTCGGCCACTGTATCATTCAGTTGAGCGGTCTCCAGTGCCGGCTGCCGCTCGGTGCTGAACGTCAACATGTCCATCACCAGATGATAAATTTTGTTTTGGTTCTTCTCGACGATTCCCCATCCTTTGCGGACGAGCTCTTCACTGTGGTCCTTAAGCCCCATGTCGATCAGATAGCTGCCGCCGCGGACCCCTTGAAGAATGTTTTTGATGTGATGGCTAAGCATGGCGATCGTCTGGCCCATTGCCGCCAATCGCTCAGCTTTCAGAAGCGCCTGTTGGTAGCGGTTGTTTTCGACGGCAAGCGCCGATTGCCGGCCGATGGCCACCAACAGCCGCAACTGCTCTTCGCTGAACACGTCGACCGAACCACCCTGCAGCGCCACACGTTCCGGGGGAGTGGTGGTATCGACGTATATGACACCTTGCAGTTCGTAGCGGCCGTGCATCGGAACGCACATCGCTTCGCGGATGCCCGCCTGCAAAATACTTTGTCCCGGCTCGAACCGCCGGTCCCGACGGGCGTCGGTTGTGCGAACTCCCTGCCCATTGTGCAGCACATAATCGACGATGCTTCGCGAGACCGGCATCCGGGTATCGGCGTCGACTCCACGACGACGGCTGAACACACGCGGAACGACGTCACCGCTCTCCGGCTCGCCGAGCAGGAGACAACCACGATCGGCACCGACCACGCCGATCGTCAAATCGAGAATGCGCTGCAACAACTGTTCCAGTGAAATCGAGGGGCTGACCGCTTCATCGGCAATGCGGTACAGCGCTTGAAGGTTGGCCAATGTTTGTGCCAAATCCTGTGTGCCGACCTCGGCGGATCGGTCCAGCAGTTCCCGTTCGGCGTCCCTCCCGACTTTGTTGACGATGTTCGAACGCTCGTCCGACCCGTCGTGTCCGACGAGGTCGATCCGATCGGCGGCGTCACTCGACTCGTCATCTTCGGGCACAACGTTCAGCAATAGGACGCTGCGGCCGATCTGAATCTCGTCTCCGCTCGACAAACGGCAAAAGCGAACCGCATTCCCGTTGACGAACGTACCGTTCGAACTGCCCCGATCGATGATGAAGAAGCAGCCGTCGCGCCACTGCAGTGTCGCGTGCTTCCGCGAGATTTCAGTATCCAGAAGCCGGACTTTATTTGTCACACCGCGTCCGATGCCGACCGTCTCCGGACCGAACTCGAAACGAGCACCCTGATCGACACCCTGGATGACGAGTATCGTCGCGTTGGCCACGAATCCGCTTTCCCGCGTGAGAGAGAGAAGCCCGAAGATGTGTACAGTCCTGTCGGTCGTTGGTGGCGAACCAACCGGCTGTATCATACCAGCCACCCGGAATCATGCCAGCCGTGCTCACCGAGTTGAGGGCCGCCACGTCGCCCACATGTGAGGATTTGCGCGGCCCACAATTCCAGCCGCCGCACGGTAAGCCGCGCACACCGTTTGCAGCATCTCGGCGACCGGAAACCGAACCCCGAATACGGTATTCCCAGAAGGAGCTAAGTGACCGATTCGGCAAGCAGGCGTTCGATGGCCTGAATGAGTTCCGCATATTGAAACGGCTTCTGCAGGACGTGACGGCGGTTGTCCCGAGGACGGTTGTCGGGCAAACTCGTCGATCCGATGATGACTCGCGGCACGCCGTGCCATCCGTTCACTTGGGAAGATTCGGGCGGAGAGCTGTCATCATCGATCACCAGAATGCTGGGTGCCGGTGATTCGTGCTGCGACTCGGCATCCCGCTTGTCCCGAATGCGGTGGACCCGGACCCCTCGTGGCTCCAACATCGCTTTGAGCACCTCTTCGGTTTCCGTCTCGTTGTCGATCACGAGAACGCGTTGACTGCTGACCACTCAAGAATCCTGCCTGCGAGGAAAAAGGAACGGTTCGCCGCTTCGGCGGAAATTGAGGCGGGAGAATAACGATATCCACCGGCTGTGTCAAAAGCAAAAAATTCGGGAACCTTCGTCGCGTGTCGTTTCGGTATCGCTTCCACGTCTGGTGATGTGTCCCCCAAATCCCAAGAGTCAAATTCAGAACTTCCAGATTTCGCATGCTATGCTCGGCACGGCCACAGATTGAGGGAGGGCGAGGCTCCTGCCGAGCCGCCGGATCGGTGATCTCCACGGCTCAGCGGGAGCTTCGCCCTCCCGAAGAACCGCAATTCGTGACCGCTGGAAGTATCTGCGGGATCAGGTCCCAGGAATTTCTGAAGTTTTCTGGGATCTCTCTGGAAAATTTGCAACGGCGCAATGGCGGATTGGACAAACAAATGGTTCGACTGCATGATAAAGCGTTTGCGGTGCTCTGCGGTGTGGCAGCGATGTCTGTTTTTCCAACGTTTCTTCCGCGGGTTGTCTGGAGACATGGACCAAGCCGCCACGGATAATTTCCCCCAAGCCGAATACCGAGAGGCGTTACACTCGTGGCCGACAGCCGATTTCTTGAACTGGGTACCCTGGGTATTTACCTATTCGTTTTGCTGGGAATCGGTCTTCGCAGTGCCCGACAGGTTCGCACCTCGCTGGACTACACATTGGCCGGCCGGCAGGTTCCCTGGATCGTGGTGCTGGCAACGACCGCGGCGACGATGATCGGCGGCGGGGCTTCCGTGGGAATGGTCTCCCAGGTCTACGAGTTCGGCATCGCTGCGGCCTTGGTGACATGCGCCTGGCATTTGCAGTTGATCTTCACGGGGCTGTGGGTCGCTCCCAAACTGCGAGGCTTGAACCTGATCACGGTGGGTGA
>CAUZTK010000277.1:0-5081 GCA_963582395.1 Planctomycetota bacterium
TAACGTTTTCGTCCGCGAGGACCAGCCGCGCCGGTTCGAGCGCCCAGTTGGTGCTGATGCCGGTATTCAGCACGTAAATCTTCCTCGCGCCATGCCGGGCCAGCGAACGGCAGATGTCGCAAACAGTCTCCCGGAATGTGTCTCGCTGAACGTGAATCGAGCCGGGATATTCGACAAACGCCGGGTAGTAGCCGTACTGAACCGTCGGCAGTGCGACGGCGGGAAATTGATCTAACACGCGGCGAGTCAAGAACTCAGCCATCAGCCAGTCGTTATTGAGTGGCAGATGCAGGCCGTGCTCTTTGCATCGCGCCCCAATCGGCAGCAGCGCCAGCGGAGCTTCCAACAGAGCACGCTCCGCTTCGGGCCACGTCAGCGTTTCGAGGTACTGACCAATCACGACAATGCTCTCACCGGCTGCATCGCCCCAATCCCCAATTTGCAATCTCCAACCAGACTTCACGACTTCGAAAACTGCCGGTTAAACTGCTCGGACTGTCCACGGGAAATCGTGAGCACGCTCCATTTATCTTTGGCCAGAACGCGGGCCACCAGGATGATTTGCCCGGTATGATAGCCGGTGTGGTCCAGCGCTCTCTGAACGGCCAGGACGACGCTGTGCGGTTCGCCGCGAATGGTGACGGTCTTGGTGAGGTCCTGCGGAGTGAGCGCGACCAGCGTCTCCAGCAGGCAGTCCCAGCCGCGTTCCCAGAAGGAAAACAACTCGGCCCGGGAGCCGAAATCGTCGATGAATTCGCTGTCGCGGTTCCGCCACGGTTTTTCGCCGTCGCTGCTGAGAAAATCGGTCCAGCGCGAGCGCAAATTGCCGGCGACGTGTTTCATGATGACCGCCACCGAGTTGGTGTTCTCGTCGAGCGACTGGTGCAACTGCTCATCGCTCAATTGCACAACCCCCTTTCCGGCCAACTCCTTCTGCTTACGAAAGGTTTCGATGCTCTCGGTGAGAAATAGCCGGCCCGTTGACGCCGCATCCGTCATGGTTTTCATCCTGCCAATGTCTCCTTGGTCATCGTAGACCCGCCGCACTTTGACAACCAGTCGGACCGACAGGGCGTTCTATCGCTTACCTTCGCTCAAACGACGCCGCCAGTAGATCAGGTTGTTGTTGTCGCTTTGGCTGGGGGGCGAGCCGGGATGCCGGACAGCATTCCTTGAGCGCTGATGTCCTCATCGACGTCGGACCAGTGGACGCCCTCGCCGTCCCCGATGATTTCAAAACGGTTTCGCTGTTGAGGCGTGGCGCTCGACAGTCGCCACGACCATGCGAGCGGAACGCTGATTGTCCGGCCACCTTTGAGTTCCGCAGCGATGGAATCGTACGTGACGACAATCGTCTTGATCCGCGGTTCACTACTCGCCGCAACGCTCATCCCATGCCTCCAGAATACGATTCAAATTGTCGAGAATGATCCGACGAATTCGATTGAGTTCTTTTGCGGAAAACCCGCTACTCCTGGCCAGCGATACCGGTTCCAACCAAAACTTGCAGCACTGTCAGTCACGGCGGGCATGAACGTGCTTGGGTTCGTTGCAATCGAAACTGTAGAAGAAAATTCGATACGAGCCGGGAATATCTGAGACTGTAGGCATTGTCCACGAACTCCCGGCCGTCAGGACAGGCACAGACACCATCATTATTGAGTTGGATGGCATTGTATCGCAACCCCGATATGAACCACCGCTCACAACCCATACGTAGCCGTGCCGGTCTTTTGTTTCTTATTAAGTCGGTTATGGCTGTGCAGACCATCTAGAATCAATTCGGCCACAGCGGCTTGCAGCGCCGGTGCATCGGGACCGGTTGCCAACTCGGGTTCGAGCTGGGAAGAGATCCGTTCCACGTCGCGGCGGAAACCATGAATGTTGCCTATGCGTTTCAGAGACTCGCCGGTGGAAACACGGTCGCTGAGTTCGAGCCGGTTTCCCGTCTCAAAGTATTCGACGACTTTGCGGAACTGTTTCGGCGAGAAGTGCTGATCGAAAACATTCTTGACCGCTTCGTCGAGGAGCCGGTTGACCAGTTTGTCTTCTTCTCCCGGCTCTTCGGTGATGTTCAATTCCACCTTGCCGCGCGAACTGGCCGCCAGATAGGCCAGGTCGCCGATGCGCGCCACGGACCGTGATTCGCCGACCTTCACCCCGCGGCGTTCGGCGCTGGAGAGCATGGTTTCGTAGTTGGCGATCGACATGCGGACGCTGACGCCGGACGACTGGTTGACGTGTGGACTGCTCCTGGCCAAACGGGCCGTCTCTTCGATGATCTCCTTCATAAAGTTCGGGACGGCCACGGTCATCTCACCGTCGCGGTCGGACCAGGCGTTGGCATCGGTAATCTGGATGCCGAGCTGGCGGGTCAGCGGATAATGCGTGCGGACCACCGAGCCAATGCGGTCTTTGAGCGGAGTCACAATCCGGCCGCGGTTGGTATAGTCTTCCGGATTGGCGCTGAAGACCATGCACAAATCAAGTCCCAGCCGAATGGGAAAGCCGCGAATCTGCACGTCCCGCTCTTCCAGCACGTTGAACAGGCCGACCTGAATTTTCGGACTCAGGTCGGGCAATTCGTTCATGCAGAAGATGCCCCGATTGCTGCGGGGAATCAGGCCGAAATGCATCACGTCTTCGCTGGCCAAATGCCGCCCTTCGGTATGTTTGATCAAATCGACCTCGCCGATCAAATCGGCGATGGTCACGTCGGGGGTGGCCAGTTTTTCGTTGTATCGGCGGCCTCGACCGATCCACTCGATCGGGCAGTCGTCAGCTTTCTCGTCGATCAGATCACGGGCGTATTTGGAGATCGGCGCAAACGGATCGTCGTTGACTTCGGAACCGGCGACAACGGGAATCACCTCGTCCAGCAGGTTGACCAGCAATCGTAGCATCCGAGTTTTTCCCTGACCGCGCAGGCCGAGGAACAGCATGTCGTGCCGAGAAAGCACGGCGTTCTCGATCTGCGGGATCACGGTCTCCTCGAAGCCGAGAATGCCTGGAAAAACCGGCTCGCCGTTGCGAAGCATGCGGATCAGGTTTTGCCGCATTTCGAGTTTGATGGGAACCGGCCGGTAACCGCTTTGCTTCAGTTCACGGAGCGTGCGGGGGCGTTCTGTCATGGGAAGTTCGAGACCATCAACAGGAAGGACGACACAGCGAACGGTCACCCGGCAGGTCGTCGGACAGGTGGGATACCGGCAGTCGCTCCACGAATCATCGCGGGGGACACACGCTTTATTATAAGGAAGCCGGAATGTCGGTCAACGAGGCAGCCGAATCGGCGGATCTCCGGCCCGCCGATAGGAAGCAGACAGCATGTTGCCCCAATAGTTGGCGGGTCGTATGATTCAGCTATTGTTGCGCGGCAGGCAGCAGACATCGAAAGGTCAACAGCGTGAACGAGGGTCCGGACGGCAAGACTTCCGAAAACCGTGTGCTTGGTGAGTTTCGCATCTTGCGGCGGCTCGGTAAGGGCGGCATGGCCGAGGTGTTTCTGGCCGAGCAAACGTCCCTGCATCGCCGCGTGGCCGTTAAAGTGCTGCGAACGGAACTGCTCTCGAACGAGACGAACTTGCAGCGATTCGAACAGGAGGCGAAAGCCGCCGGAGGACTGAATCATCCGAACATCGTGCAGATTTATACGGTCGGAGAACATAACGGCACGCATTACATTGCCCAAGAATACGTGGACGGGATGAATCTGCGGGAATTCTTGAACCGTAAAGGGCCTCCCCGCCTGGCTGTGGCGCTGCGGATTATGAAGCAGGTGGCGGCAGCGCTGCAGGCTGCTGCCGAGGCCGGTATTGTTCATCGCGACATCAAGCCCGAAAACATCTTGATCAACCGCAAGGGCGAAGCCAAGGTGGCTGATTTCGGACTGGCGCAATTGTCGCTGGGCGAGGAGCGAGTCAACCTGACTCAGGTCGGGACGACAATGGGGACCCCGCTGTACATGAGCCCCGAACAGGTTCAGGGGAAACAGCTCGATCATCGCAGCGATATTTATTCCTTCGGCGTCACCTGCTACCACATGCTGCTGGGCCGTCCGCCGTTCCAGGGAGAAACGGCCTTGAGCGTTGCCGTTCAGCACTTAAACGACACGCCGGTGCCCTTGCAAGAAGCCCGGTCCGATTTGCTCCCCGCGCTGTGCGCGATCGTGCACAAGATGATGGCCAAATGGCCCCAACAGCGCTATGCCGACGCGAGCTCGATCCTCCAAGACCTGAAGCGGCTCTCTCAATCGATCGAAAAGAATCCGCAGACGGATGCGTTGGACATCGCTGTTGGGGAATTGGAGCCGGCGACCTCGACGGTTTCGGCGAAGACATCTTCCCGTTGGAGTCCCGGACTGCTCTGGGCCGTGTTCCTGATAGCCTGCTTGGTGGTTGGTGGTAGTTTCGCCGCCATCGGCTGGTGGTTGCGTCCGCAAAATCCGCTGCAAACACCGGCAGCGACGCTTCCTCCCCAAACGACGATTGAAGAACAGTTTGATCTTGCCCAAATCCTCGGCGACGACGAGGACGCCTGGCAGGCAGTGATCGACTACAGTCCCGGAAATCTGCGTTATCAACGGCTGGCCAAAGTTCAACTGGGAGTCCTGTATTTGAGGACGCTGCAGTACGACGACGCAAAAACCATTTTCGACGAGTTGGCGGCGCTGGGCGATGATGAACTCAAAGCGAAAGGATGGGCAGGCATCGCCGTCCTGGCTGCGCTGCAGGGAGATCACGAACAATCACGGCAGCTTATTGAGACGAGATTTTCTACGATGAGGGCGCATCTCGATCCCGAAAGCGAGCTGGCGGCCTTTTTGAGCGAAGCCGACGATCAAAATTACTTCGGCCGCCAGAGGCGAAACCGAAAGAAGAGCCAATGAAATTCATCGTGCCGACGTCCTGTTTCTCTGCTGGAAAGCGCCCCGGGAAGGCTCGTCGAACTTCGAGGGGTGCATTCCCCGGAATGTTGTTGGTTTCAAGGGGCAATAGTGCGGTATTGGTTGGCTCCGGTTTGGTTGGCGCGCCAGCGGGTCCAGAAGTTTTTCTGCGGTTGAGAGTCGCTGAGGGTGTCGG
>CAUZTK010000278.1:0-5067 GCA_963582395.1 Planctomycetota bacterium
GAACCATCGTCCGCCAACGAAGAAAGCCTTGCCGAAGTTCAAGACTCGACAAGGCTTACGAAGTAGCGGAGGAGGGACTCGAACCCCCGACACGCGGATCATTGATCCGCTGCTCAACTGCTTTGAGCAGGAATGACCCTAAAATACAGAGGCTTGGCAACCAGAAACGCTCGGTCCCGAAGTGCTCTGACTCGGAGGTCGGAGAGTGTATACAGACATGGATTAATGGAGAGAAATTCGTCGTCGTGTTTTGGTCCAGAAGGTCAGCCAGCATCAGATTCTCCGCAAAGAAGATCATCGTGTTTCGCAGAAGTAGCGGCACACAGTCATGCGGATTTTCGAGCGGAGCCAGCAGGAAGGCTACACCGGCGACGACACGCAAGTGACCTGCTCCATCTCGGCAAACGCCATCGTCTCGATATCGACCGTGCCAGACTCGACCCGCTCGGCCACCAACGCCCGGACCAACTCATCCAATAACTCCGTGGACCCAGCTCGATTCTCAACCATCGCGTTCCTTCTTGAACGTCCAATGACACCATCCGTAACTCTCCATTCTGCCACGCTTCTCCAAGGCTACATAAATCTCTGAATCTCTCCTAATTGACATTTTCAAACAACTCTGCCGACGCGCAAGTCGTGTCCTGCACCCCATCCCCGCATCTCCGTTTTCCCGAGACATCCGGCTGTACCTTATTGGCTCCTTGTGCTAACGTGCCTTGCCATTCATTGGCAATCGCTACTCATTCGACAACTGACGTGCTCCAACCCGTCGGTGGCTTCCTTTCTGACAAGTGCGCCGACAATCAGGCAGGCGACGCCACGTCTTCCCCATTCTCCCATCCCGTATTGAATGACTGATGGAATCATCTGGCGCAGAGCGATGGACCAGAACGAAAACTGATTCCAACGTGCTCTGACGCGACAAAATGGCAAGGAGGCCATCATGAATTTTCCAAACACTCAGCGGCAAGACGTCAAGGTCCAGATTCGCTGGCTGATTCGACGGGACATGGCCGAAGTGCTCAAAATTGAGCGGGCCTGCTTTCAGTACGCTTGGACAGAAGAGAATTTTCTCTGCTGCCTCAAGCAACGCAATTGCATCGGAATGGTCGCCGAGCACGACCACCAGATCGTCGGATTTATGATCTACGAGCTTCATAAATCGAAGCTGCGAATTCTCAACTTCGCGGTTGCTCCCACGGCACGCCGACAGGCCGTGGGCGGACAAATGGTTCGACGTCTGGTCGACAAGCTTTCGCAGCAGCGCCGTCAGGAAATTGTTCTGGAAGTTCGCGAAACCAATTTGCCGGCACAACTGTTCTTCCACAACGAGGGGTTCCGGGCCGTTTGCGTGATCCGCGACCACTACGACGACACTCAGGAAGACGCCTACGTCATGCAGTTCCGGCTTGCTTCCTCCAACGACGGGTTGGCGCCATACGCCCTGCGAAACCGGATTTCGCAATACGAGTCGGAATATGAAGACGCCTGAACGCTGCGATCATCACCGGCCATCGGCAAGGCCGGTGAATTGATGACTTGGAGCGTTTCGGCAGAACGAATTCGATTGTTTCGCCGCCGTCGTGTGTATAATGATGATCTCTGGATTCGGTTCTGCGTCGATGTCTCACTGGTCCGCTGTTCCGACTGCGCTCATCCTGGAGCGAAACGATCGCCCCATTGCCGAACGTTCAGCAACCGCGGACGATCGATCTGCAAGGTGTGCGCGTGCACAATCTGCAATCGATCGATCTTCGGCTGCCCCTGCATAAGTTGATTGTCATCAGCGGGGTCAGCGGTTCGGGCAAAAGCAGCTTGGCCTTCGATACGCTGTTTGCCGAAGGGCAACGCCGTTACATCGAATGTTTTTCGGCCTACGCCCGGCAATTTCTCGTTCGGTTGGAAAAACCGGACGCGGACCGGATCGATCACATTCCTCCGGCGATCGCCGTTCGTCACAACTCGGTCCATCTGGGCGGAAAATCGACCGTCGCCACCGTCACCGAGATCCACGACTATCTTCGGCTGCTGTTTGCTCGGTCGGGGCGAGTCACCTGCCCCAACTGTGAACAGGAGATCCGACAGGAAAATCCCGACACAGTCGCTCGGGTGGTGGCCGGTTTTCGAGCAGGCACACGGTTTCAGATCTGTTTTCCGATCGCTGCTCTGGCAGAGGTTCGAGAACCGGCAGCGGTCGGGCAGGAGGGTGGGGGCATCACCCGTCTCAGGGAACAGGGATTTGTGCGTGCCGTCATCGCGGGGAGGACCGTCGAACTGCGAGAGACACACGATTTCGGGGCTGAGCCCAACTCTCAGACCTGGATTGTCGTCGATCGGCTTGTCGCCGGGAAGGCGACCACTGAGCGTGTGCTGGAGAGCCTCGAACTCGCGTTCCGGAGCGGAAACGATCGTTGTTTGTTGCTCGAAGCGCTGGAGACTGCCGACGGGTCCAACAGCGGCCGGCAAACCATCGTCGACGGTCGGCCGTGGCGGCTGCATCGCTTTCATGCACAACTGGTGTGCGAATCGTGTGATCGTGAATTCGCCGCCCCCCAGCCGCGACTGCTGAGTTTCAACACACCGTTGGGGGCCTGTCCCGAGTGTCGCGGTTTCGGTTCGGTGCCGGCCATCTCGTTGGAACGGCTGGTTCCCGATCCGTCGAAAAGCCTGCGTGACGGCGCGATTTCCGCCTGGACAACGCCAGCTTATCGACACGAGTTGGACGAACTGATCGTTCTAGCCGACGACTATGGCCTGCCGGTCGACGTACCGTTCGACGAACTGCAGCCGCAGCATTTGAAACTGATTACCGACGGCGTCTCAGAGCGGAATTTCGGCGGGCTGAAAGGTTTTTTTCGATGGCTGGAGCGGAATCAATACAAGCTCTCGGTCCGCGTTTTTCTGAACCGCTGGAGGACCTATGAAACCTGCCCGGCGTGTCGGGGTGACCGATTGCAGCCCGATGCGCTGGCGGTACGACTCGCGGGCCGCAACCTTGCCGAACTCTGTCGCCTGCCGATCGTCGAGGTGCAGCCCTTCTTAGAACGTCTGGACGAACAGCTCTCAACAGATCAGGGGATAGGGATCGGCGTAATCAGAGATGAAGTCCGGTCACGATTGCGGTACCTGGTGCAGGTCGGGCTCGGTTATTTGACGCTTGACCGGCCGGTGAGAACGCTTTCCGGCGGCGAAGCCCGTCGTGTCGCGCTAACGGCAGCGCTGGGAAGTCGGCTGGTCAATGCTCTGTACGTTCTCGACGAACCATCGGCCGGACTTCACCCGCGCGACAGCGAGCGCGTCATTGAGGCCATCCAGCGTTTGCGGGATGGCGGAAGTACGGTCGTCGTCGTTGAACATGAAGAGGCGTTCCTGCGTGCCGCCGACGAAATTGTAGACATCGGTCCGGGGGCAGGACGGCAGGGAGGCCGAATCGTTTTTCAGGGACCGCCGGAAAAAATCGTGCATGCCGAAGATTCTCTGACCGGTACCTTTCTGTCTGGCGCCCGAAACACGTCTGCCCCTGCGCCCGATCAACGACGTAAGCGCGTTGCCGGACAAATGACACTCAGCGGCGCCTGCCGGCACAATCTCAAAAATCTGACGGTTGAATTTCCATTGGGAGTGCTGTGCGTCGTCACCGGCGTCAGCGGAAGCGGTAAGAGCACCCTCGTCCAGGAAACGCTGTTCCCGGCAATCTGTCGCCGATTGAAACAGGCCTGCACGGTCTCAGAACGGAGCGATTACGACCGGCTAGAGGGGGCCGACCAGATCGACGAAGTTGTGCTGGTAGATCCGGCGCCCATCGGTCGCACGCCCCGCAGCAATCCGGTGACTTTCCTGAAAGCCTTCGATGACATCCGAGCCGTGTTCGCCCAGACACCGGACGCGAAACTGCGAAATCTGACGGCCACCGACTTCAGTTTCAATGCGGCCCGCGGCGGGCGTTGTCCGCAATGCAGCGGCAAGGGATCGATCCAAATCGAGATGCAGTTTCTGGCCGACGTCTTGATGACCTGCCCGGAATGTCAGGGGCGGCGGTACCGCCGGGAGATTCTTGAGGCCAAGTACCGCGGCCTCTCGATTGCCGATGTTCTGGAAATGACTGTTCGTGAAGCCTTCACCTTTTTCCGGACGCAGCCCAGACTGCTGAAAAAGTTGAACCTGCTGAAACAGGTCGGGCTTGATTATCTGCCGCTCGGACAGCCAACCACCACGCTATCAGGTGGAGAGTCGCAGCGGCTCAAACTGGCATCGTTTCTGGCGAGCGGATCGCGCCAGCGGACGCTGTTTCTCATCGACGAACCGACGACCGGGCTGCACAGGGCCGACGTCGCCCATTTGCTCGATTGTTTCAACAGCCTCCTCTTGGTCGGGCGATCGCTGATTGTGGTCGAACACAATCTCGACGTGATCAAGTCAGCCGATTATGTCATCGACCTCGGTCCGGATGCGGGCGATGCCGGTGGAGAGGTCATCGTCTGCGGAACGCCCGAAGACGTAGCCGCCGCCGAGAACTCAATCACCGGCCGATACTTGCTCGCCGCAGGCGTCACGCCGGCCCGGCAGAGCTAGCCGAATAATTCGTAGAACACACGGTGGTCCAACGCGACTTGCAATCGTGTTCGCGGTCTTGATTCTTCGGCCAGTCTCCGAACCAGTGCAGCTTTCCCCAGATTTTCTTCGACCAACGCCCCGCCGCATGGGGAAGGTTGGTTGTCCTGGTATTTTCATGTTCCATTCGACATGGAGGTGCCAAGTGAATTTTAAAGAACTGACGCCGGAAGAACGACTGGTAGCGGAGCAGGCTGTGTTGAATCTTCGGTCGCTCAATGAGGCCTGTGATGTGGCGACGGACGGAACTGTTTTGGCCATCGCGGAGAAGATTGCGGTCGAGCAGGGATGTGAACTGACTCGACGCACGCTGCAGGCTTCAGTCAATCGCCAGACAAAGGCGGTCGAAAAAAAGGGGCGCCGATCCGGACGTGTTCGTGCGGATTGAACAAGGCGCACCACGGACGAAAGGCCCGCTGTGTGGTCACGAGTGCCGGAGAACTCAAGCTCGCG
>CAUZTK010000279.1:0-5056 GCA_963582395.1 Planctomycetota bacterium
CCGTTTCGCAAGAGACAGCAGATGCGGAAGCGAGTTCGGTCAGACCGGTCCTCGTGATAGGGGGGATTCTCCTGGTGCTGTCGTTTGCCTGCCTGCGCGTGGCCTTCTGGCCGCATTACAATCGGAATAATCGCATTGCCGCGGGAGATGATGCCCGGAAAACCAATTTCGGCTCGCTACAGGCGGCGCGTTTGTATGCCGACGCGGCGACGGCCGATCCGTTTTCACCGAGTCCGGCCGGCCGGATGGCGAATCTGTATTTCAGTCGTTGGCAGCAGTTCTCTGACGCATTTGACGAGGATTTTGCCACGGCCGTTCGGTTTCAAAGACTGGCAATCGAACAAAATCCTTATAGTTTCGGCGGATATCGGGCGCTCGGGGAATGGTACGCGCGAAGGTTCCACCGGACCGATGACCCGGCGGATGCCGATCAAGCTGTTGAGGCGTTTCGAAAGGCGGTCGATCGTTATCCGCACAATGCCGCACTTCGGGCGGAACTGGCTCTGTCGTTTGCGGAGGCGGGTCAAATGCAACAAGCCCGGAAGGAGGCCGAGCGGGCCTTGCTTCAGAACGAGATCAACCACCAAGAAGGTCACCAGGACAAGTTTATTTCAAAAGAAAAGCTCGACGCGCTGGGTCGGCTACGCGGTTAGGTATCGGTCTAACAGAAACCGCCAGATCACAATTGATTGGGCCGGAACCTTGATTAGAATAGAGGTAAGCTTCGCAAAGGGCCGGTCCTTTTGCGAATCCTATGATTTCATTCGGGTTTTGTTTGTAAGATTCTGAGGAGGTGAGCGTGATGGAACTTCGTCCGTTTGCGAAGATATTGATCGGCACGATTGGGGGTTTTGCGCTCCTTGCAGCGGTTTGGATCGGCAAGCCGAAAGAAAGTCGAAGCCTGGTTCAGGATCGGCAACAGCCAACACTAGCGAACAATCTGCCGCGGCAACTGGGGGATGTCGATTTCACCCCTCCATCTATTTCGCCTACGGGGCCTTATCCGAAGGCCGTCGTTGATGAGATGGAATTCCATTTCGGCGCCATGCCGCTCGGGACTTCGATGAAACACACTTTCACCATCCGAAACGAGGGCGAAGCGCCTTTGGTGGTCAAGAAAGGCGAATCAACCTGTAAGTGTACCGTCGGCATTATGAAAGACGGTCAAATCGCCCCAGGTGAGTCAATAGACGTGGAGCTGGAGTGGAAACCCGGCAACGCAGTCAAGAACTTTGGCGTGAAGGTCCAAATAGGCACGAACGATCCAGATCCAAAGCTTCACTTATTTTCTTTCGTTGTCAGGGGTGATGTCGAAAATCTGATCACAGTGGTTCCGCACGAAGTCTGGTCGATAGGACCTATTCCCGACGATAAGCCGGCAACAATCACCGGAACAGTCTATTCGAAGATTCTGTCCCACTTTCACCTGGGTGGCCTCGCCGAGGGTTCAGGCGACGAGATATCGGCGGCCGAGGTGACGCCGCTCAACGAGGATGAGTTGGCAAAGCTTGAGGCGAAATGTGGATACTCTGTTAAGCTAACAATCAAGCCTGAAATGCAACTCGGCTATTTTAGGCAAAAAGCGATGCTCGAAACCGACTTCTCCAATGAAGGAGCGGTCAGGGTTCTCGTCGAAGGCTACCGAGAGGGCCCGATTGTCTTCATGCCAACTGCGGCCGGTGGCGGACGGTGGAATCCTACCAACCAGACTCTTTCGATGGGTCGATTTGTGGCGAGCGAGGGCAAGAAAGTCAATCTTTTGGTGTATGTCAAGGGCATGGACGACGAAGTCTTTCAGTTTCTGGATGTCGAACCCGATCTCAAAAGCATGCAGGTCCAACTGGCTGTTGATCCGAAGTTTCAGGGCCCAGCGCGCAGGTATGTGCTGACCGTCGAGGTTCCACCCGGCAAGCCTCCGACCGCTCGCGGCCACAAAAATCCTGTCATCGTGAATCTCAAGACGAACCACTCGAGAGTGGCCGAAATGAAATTCTGGATTCATTTCTTGAGCCAATGAGATCTGCGGAAAATTTGCCATCCGACAGATTTCGCGTCAGCAGGCATGACTCCCGCGGCAGAGCTGATTCGCGTTGTTCTGAAAGGAATCGCGTCGTGCCTTTTCCCACGCGATCACCTTCAGCAGATTGGCGACAGACAGAAGAGGCCATCCTGCAGAGATGAAGTCGTTTGCGCAGACCGAGCAGGAACACCAAGAACCTCAAGCAGCCAACTCAACAAGAACTGACGAATGCCCAAGCGCACGATCACCGACGTGGATGTGGCGGGAAAGGCCGTTTTAATGCGCGTCGATTTCAACGTGCCGCTCGATTCCGAAGGCCGCATCACCGACGACCGGCGAATTCGCATGGCCTTGCCTTCCATTCGGTCGGTGCTGGATCGCGGCGGTCGGCTGATTCTGATGAGCCATCTAGGCCGTCCCCAAGGAAACGGGGATGACGCCCGATTTAGCCTGAATCCGGCTGCCGAGAAACTTGCGGAACTTCTGAAGCGGAGCGTCACGTTTGCCGCGGACACTATTAGTGACGAGGCGCATGAACAGGTCAAAACGTTGCCGGAGGGCGGCGTGCTGGTCCTTGAGAATCTGCGGTTTCATCTGGGAGAAAAGCGCGGCGACCCTGATTTTGCGGCCGTCTTGGCGGCGCTGGGAGACGTCTACTGCAACGAGGCTTTCGGCACGTGTCACCGCGATGACGCCTCGATGGTGGCGGTCCCCCGAGCGATGGACAACAAGCCAAAAGTTGTGGGGTTGCTCGTCGAGCGCGAGATTCGCTTCCTGTCCGACGCCATTGAGAATGCCCGCAGGCCATTCGTGGTAATTCTGGGTGGGGTGAAGGTGTCCGACAAAATCAACGTGATCCGTAATCTTCTTGCTTTGTGCGACCAGATTTTAATCGGCGGCGCGATGGCTTACACATTCACTCTGGCCCAGGGTGGACGCGTCGGAAACAGCCTCGTGGAACCGGACAAGGTTGACCTGGCCCGCCAACTGATCGCCCAGGCTGTCCAGAAACTGATGTTTCCGGTCGACACACACTGCGGTGACAGCTTCACTTCCGAGTGCCATCGGCAAATTGTCTCCGCCGGAAAAATTCCGGACGATTACCAAGGGTTGGACATCGGCCCGGAAACTGCGCGGCTTTATGCCGAAGTCGCACAAGCCGCGAAAACGATCGTTTGGAACGGCCCGATGGGTGTCTTTGAAATGCCACCGTTCGATGCCGGTACCAAGGCCGTCGCCGAGGCCGTTGCCTGCAGCGAAGCGACCAGCATCATCGGTGGAGGCGACAGCGCCGCCGCCATTAAGCAATTTGGCTTGGCCGAGAGGGTTTCTCACGTCAGTACCGGTGGCGGCGCCAGTCTGGCGATGCTCGAAGGACGCACGTTGACCGCGGTCGATTTACTGGACGACCAATAGGTGCCGCAAAAGGGACCGTCGCTACCGGCCGGACTGCGCCGCCGCAGACAAAGCTTTGCCGCCGTTTCAGGCATCCGTCGGCCCATGCAGCTCGAGGAAGTCTTGTAGGATTTGATGCAATTCGGTGACGGGTTGCCGCATCTGCTGCTGCTGAGCACAAAACTGCTCTTGTTTTGCTTCGAGCTCGCTACGGTTGCGATCCCAAGCAGCCCGTGCGTCCTGGATCTCTAGGGAGGCTGTCTCAAGTTGGTGACGCTCCTGCAACAGCTCGTCCCGTTGGCGCTGCAGTTCCTCTTGTTCGCGTTCAAGCTGTTGACGATCGTGATTGACTTTTGCCACCTCTTCGCCAGTCTTCTTCTGCTGCGCGTGAACGAGGCATTCCTGTTCGTCGCAGGATGCACGATCCGAATTGAGTTGCTGCTGCGCATCATGAATCCGCAATTGTTCGTCGGCCAGTTTTTTGAGCTGGCATTCGTGTTCCGCTACACGGCACGACGACTCTTCCTGAAATCCCTTGAGTTTCCGCTCGAAGTCGGAGGTCTCCTTGAGGAATCGTTCCCGTTCCGATTGAAGGGACTCATGTTCAATGTCAAAGGTTTCACGTTCCCCTTCGAGTTGACGTCGCTGAATCTCGATCGCTTCGCGGTCGGCTTTCAGATTCTGTTCGGCTTCTTCCAGTTGCAAGAGCTGTTCGGAGATGTCGTTGCCATCGGCCACCTGTTTGTTTTGTTTCGACGCCGTTTCCGTCGAACGATTGTTTTGCCGATTCTTACTGGTAGTTTTCCATCCAGGGAGCGCAGCCGGACCGAGACTTCCCTGAGCAGTGGGATCGACACTTTTGCCCAGTTCCGGAAAGGCGACAATAGACAAGCGATTCAATCTCAGCCAATCACGGATTGTCCCGTGCCGTACTCTCGGATCGGCCGAAATTACAGCATCGGTCGCAGTGACCGCCGCCAGTACGGCCTTGCTGGCTTCGGTGGCGCGGCTGGCAGCATGTTGCGATGCCAACGCCATGTTCACCGCGTTGACGGCGGCATAAGCCGCGTTGGACGAAAACGCGGCGGCACGGTCCAGGCAATCTTGTTCGTTGGCAACGATGACAGCCCGCACGGCCGATTCTTCGACGCGCTGGGCCTCGGTTTCGTCAACGTACGCGCCGGCCACGAATTCGATGGCAATGTTGATTGCCGATTCAACCTCAGCGTAGCACGCCTCGGCTTCGGCGTGATCGATATCGACATGGTACAGATTCTGAACGCGAAGCGCGCGGTGTAAGCCACCAGCGCTCGCAGCAGAAGCTGTTTTAGTTCCTCATCGTGTATGCGGGAAACCTGCTGTCCGACCTGCTTTGCGATCCGGAAACGGAGCGGCTCAAAACGGCCTCGCAATTCTTGATGGATCGGTTTCAGATGGACTCTGACGGCTTGATGGGCTTGGCAGCCGACTCGGTGAACGATGTTGAGGAAAGCGCGAGCCTGTTCGGCGCCGGCCGGTGCTGCACAATTCACGAATCGGTGCTCGATGCGGTCCGCGAACTGATCTCGGCGTCCCGACTGGCAACCGTCGAAGGTTAAGAGGCAGGTTTGACGGGCCAGTGCGGCCTGCTAAGCGGCAATT
>CAUZTK010000280.1:0-5011 GCA_963582395.1 Planctomycetota bacterium
ACTTGACGATGGCCCGCGGACGCTTCCTCACCGACCGCGATTTGGAGAGCATCGACAACGTCGCCGTCATTGCTGACGGTGTCGCCCTGCAGCTTTTCCCGTACGAGAATCCCATCGGCAGAACGGTTCGCGTCGGCAGTAATTTCTACAGCATTGTCGGGCAGACCGCTTCGCGGACTCCTTCGGCATCCATCGGGGGCAGTCTGGAAGGACGCGACTATAACTTCGACGTTTACATCCCCATCCGCACCTTTCGCGCTTACATCGGCGATCAGGTGCTGACGGCCCGTTCGGGCAGCCGTGAGGGCGAGATTGTCGAGCTCAGCCAGATTACCCTCAGCGTCGGCGATATTGACGAAGTCGAGGAGGCGGCCGGAATTGTCCGTGTGCTGCTGGAAAAGTTTCACAAAACGCTCGATTACTCCGTGACGGTCCCCAAGGAACTGCTCCGCCAGGCCGAAATGCTTCGGGCCATGTTTAACGTCCTGCTGGTGCTGATTGCCGGGATCTCACTGTTGGTGGGTGGCATCGGCATCATGAACATCATGCTGGCCACCGTCACTGAACGAACCCGCGAGATCGGCATCCGCCGCGCCATGGGGGCACGACGCCGCGACATCGTCTATCAGTTTCTGGCGGAAACGATCGTGCTCTCCGGAATCGGAGGCGGAGTGGGCGTCGCGGTCGGCTTGCTTTCCCATCCCGACCTGAAAGTCATTTCCGCGGTTCGCTGGCTGATGCAGACATACCTACCCGAAGTTTGGATGTCGCTGCCGGCCACCATTCAAAAGCTCGAACCGATTATCGCGCCGTGGTCCGTCATTGCCGCATTCGGGATTTCCGTCGGCGTGGGTATTGTCTTCGGACTTTATCCAGCTCGCCGAGCGGCGATGATGGACCCCATCGAAGCGCTCAGGCATGAATAGCGACCGTACCAGCGTGGGCCATAATGGGACGGCGTCAGTGTCGAGTTTCGACTCGATGATCTCGCTGTGTCCGTGCGACAGCCAGCAATGGATTTCGTTATCGTAGAAGGTCGGTCAACTGTTCCAGACAGCTCACAAGTTGTCGCTGCTCTGACGCGCAATCTTCCTCGGTTTGCCCCGCTGATCGATCGCAACATAGGTGAACTGCGCTTCGGTCACGCAATATCGATCACCGCGCGGCTCTATGAGCACCGGCTTCACCCAGACCTCGAGCTTGATGGTCATCGAGCTGTTACCAATCCGAGTACATTTCCCGTAACAACAAACCACATCTCCGACCTTGACCGGTCGGTGAAAGGTCATCGCATCAATCGAAACGGTCACCACGCGGCCGGTGGCGATTTCTTTGGCCAGTATTCCACCACCAATGTCCATCTGCGACATGATCCAGCCACCAAAAATATCGCCGTTAGCATTTGTGTCGGCCGGCATTGCCAGCGTGCGCAAGAGAAGATCGCCATCGGGTTCTCGCTGTTCTTCAGACATCTGTTCCTCGTCGAAAAAAGAGAGATTGTCGCCAGCTACACCGAACCGGCCGCGACACCTGATCGGGCCGAGTAGTATCATGTCGTGATGATTCTACATGTCGACATGGATGCCTTCTACGCCTCGGTCGAGGAACGCGACCAGCCGGAACTGAAAGGCCGGCCGCTGATCGTGGGCGGTTCACCGGACGGCCGGGGTGTTGTGGCGGCTGCCAACTACGCAGCCCGGCGTTTCGGCATTCACAGCGCCATGCCAGCCACGACCGCACGACGGCTCTGTCCGCACGCGATCTTTTTGCGTCAACGAATGAATCATTACGCGCAGGTCTCACGGCAGATTGGGGAGATCTTTCACCGTTTCACACCGTTGGTCGAACCGCTTTCGCTCGACGAGGCATTTCTCGACGTTGCCGGCAGCGAGCAGTTGTTCGGTTCTCCGTCTGAAATCGGTCGGCAGATCAAGTCCGCCATTCGTGACGAGTTGAATCTGGTCGCCTCTGTCGGCATTGCCCCGAACAAATTCGTTGCCAAAATCGCCAGCGATTTGGAGAAGCCGGACGGGTTTGTCGTCGTCGAAGTAGAAGGGGTCCAACATTTTCTCGATGCCCTACCGGTCGGTCGATTGTGGGGCGTCGGCAAATCGACCTCTCGCGTTTTTGAACGACTCGGCATCGAGCGAATCGAACAGCTCCGCCGACTGAGCGTCGAGGTGCTTCAATCCCATTTCGGCAGCCATGGCGAACACCTCTGGCGTTTGGCACACGGTCTTGACGATCGACTGGTGCTGCCGGATCACGCGGCCAAATCGATTTCTCATGAGACGACTTTCACCGTTGACGTTGAGGACATGGATGTCTTGCGTAGTTGGCTGAGGGAGTTAACCGAACAGGTCGCCCGGCGGCTGCGACACCACCAGCTAAGCTGTCGAACCGTGCACATCAAGGTCCGTTATTCCGATTTCCACACGATCACCCGTTCCAGCACGTTTGGCGACCCCAGCGACATCACCGATGAGATTTGGCGGGCGGCGGTGGAAATGCTGACAACGCGATTGCCCGACCGTAAGCTCTCGATCAGATTACTGGGCGTCGGAGTCAGCGGGATCGAGGCGGCTCAAAAGACGCAACAATCGTTGTTCACCGATCAGAAACGCGACAAGCAGAGCCGCCTCGATGCCGTGACCGACGAAATTGCCACGCGATTCGGCCGGTCCGCCGTGAGTCGCGGCGGCGGACTGCAAACGGAGTCGAACCGACAGCCCACCGAAGGCAAGCTGCGGAATCTTGACTAGCAGTCGATTTCTCTCCACGAAGCGAAACCGCAATTTCAACTCAGCGTGTTCACTTGAGATGGGCTTTGTGATTTCGGCCTTTTCGCTGAAGACGGCCCGTTTTTTCAAACGTAGGCTACGCATCTTCGCAGACCGATCCGCCACGGTTTTTCCTCGCGTTCGGGGTCAATCGTTACGTCTCATTCGCGGTGATCAAGTTCTGGCGGTTATGCGGCTTAGAGCGCCAATGCTTCCGTTCGGCAGTTTGACACATGCCAATTGTAGCTTATATTCAACTGTGTCGTTCTGTTTCGTTGCATTTTGTAAACGCATCGAGACATTGGTGAGAGACGGCATCAATGCAATATCCTCTTTCACCTGTCGTTCGCAACCTAGTGTTTTAACAACCTGTTTCAACCGCCACGTCGTTGGGGGCGTTCGCTCATGAGCGCTGACCCCGGTTTTTCTCCCGGTTCATCGGTCAGCGGCCGGAGTTGCTGATTTGAGTGGGGGGATTCGTCTCGCCGAATTCCCGAACGGCAATTACGAACTGGTGGTCCATCGTCGTCGCACCCCGGGGGGGAACGTATGCCAGCCGGTGACTCGAACAAGCGCATCTTGATTTTACTGTTCTGGTTCTGTTACCTGGCTGCACCGGTCGGGGAGACGCTAGCGGAACCGACGTCGGACGCCGTCCGAGCAGCGGAAGACCTACGCGCGTCAGCCAGCAGCGGATTGCAACTCGAGCTTTCACGGAAATGGCTCGAGGCCATCGAGCATTATGAACAGGCGCTGAAGCGCTGGCCGGACACCAAGCAGCTCGAAATCGGTCTCAGGCGCTCAAAAATCCATTTCGGGATCGATCGACGTTACACCGATGCCAGCTTCGAGCGAAGGTTGGTAACCCGGTCACGGGACGAGGCGCTCGCACTCTTCGACGAGGTCCTGTTGCAGGTTCGGTCCAGTTACGTTGAGCAGGTCAGCTCAAAATCGTTCCTGGCCCACGGGACGGAAAGTTTCTATCTGGCGCTCGCAAACCGAAACTTTCTGGACCGCAACTTGCGCGGCGCCGATCCGGGCCGAATCAAACATCTGAGATCCGAGCTACAACAAGTGTACTGGAACAAACCACTCGCCAATCGGCGGGAGGCCCGAGATGCGCTTGTGGAAGTTTGCGAGCTTGCCCGGTCTCTGCTCGGTTTGTCCAGTGGACCGGTGGTGATGGAATACGTCTTCGGAGGCTGTCATGCCTTGGACGACTATAGTAGCTTTCTGACACCAGACCGCCTGGACGACCTGTATGGCAATATCGAAGGGGAATTCGTCGGTCTGGGAATTGAAATGAAAGCTGAGCTGGGCAAAGGATTGCTGCTGGTGGACGTTTTACCCGAAAGTCCAGCATCTGAAGGGGGAATGGTTCCCGGCGACCACATTGTGTCCGTCAACGGAACCGACTGCCGACAGATGACGACCGACGAAGCGGCCCGCCTACTACGTGGTCCTACCGATAGCAGCGTTCAAATCGAATTACAAAGTCCTTTGGCCAAGGTGACGCGTCGCCACACATTTCGCCGCCGGGCCGTGCAGGTCAAGAGCATTCCGGTGGCACGGATGATCGATGCGCGACACGGGATCGGTTACATTCGCATGACCGGCTTTCAAAAGACTTCCGCCCTTGAAATGGACCAAGCCTTGAACAAGCTGAATGGGCAGGGCATGCGGTCGCTCATTTGGGACCTCCGCGGTAATCCGGGTGGATTGCTGACTGCTGCCGTCGAAGTCGTCGACCGTTACATCGACGACGGCGTACTGGTCTCGACTCGGGGCCGAACGCGCGACCAGAATTGGAGTTACTCGGCACATCGGCCGGGAACCTGGAACATCCCGTTGGTGCTACTCGTTGACGGCAATAGCGCCAGTGCCAGCGAAATTGTCGCCGGTGCGTTGAACGACTACAGCCGCGGCGTGATTGTGGGGCGGACCACTTACGGGAAGTGGTCGGTGCAAACCATCTTTCCCGTCCGAGGGTCGACGGGGCTGCGGCTGACGACGGCGAAATTTTACTCGCCGCTCGGACGAACACTCGGTAAGATTGGTGTCAAGCCGGATGTCGTCGTCGAAGCATCGAACCGACGGCGGACGTACTACCGACCGTCCGACTTGGACGCCCGTCACGACGCCGACATCCGAAAAGGGTTGGAAATTCTCCGCACGCAGATTTCCCAAAGATGAGCGAAACCTCCCCGAATTGGCTGGCAACAGGTGAAGGG
>CAUZTK010000281.1:0-4986 GCA_963582395.1 Planctomycetota bacterium
TGAACGTCGATCCGCTGTTCGCTATCGTGAACGCAATCGTTTTCAGGTCTGCCGGTGTCGGCCACTTCGGAAAACGACGAGTCGCTGCGGCTTAACAAATCAAGCACTTTGGCGAGTGTCAGCACGGCATCGCAGGTGGCAAACGACTCGCGGAACCAAAATCGTCCCGAGTCTCCCCCGCCGAAGATGGCATTCTTGTCGCTCATCGACTGTGCCATGCGGGCCGGAGCCGGACCACTGGCAAGACAGGTGCCCCCCGCCTTTTCAATTCGAGACCGCAAACTGTCTTCCGCTGCGCTTTCCACAACGATTGCTGCAGCGGGATGTTCGTCGAGCATCAACTCGGCCAGCAGGCCGGTGAGGTCTCGCGATGAAATCAACTCGCCCCGCTCGTCCACAAATCCGCACCGTTGTCCGTCGTCGTCAATGAGCACACCCAAATGAGCACGCGATTCCTTAACGGTTTGACTAAGGCGCTCGATGTCGGCATCGGCCGGGTCGACCGGGTTGCGGACGCGGTTCGGTATGTCGAGCGCGATCAGCGTACACGGCAACATCTCGAAGATCCGCTCCAATGTTTGCCGCGCCAGACGCGTCGGACAGGCAGACACGACCGTTAACGGCCGCAAGGCGTGAAAATGTTTCCACAGTCCGGCTTCGTAGGGTATCGATACCTGGAAGGTCCGATGTGGTCCGGCATGTCTCGTGGCACGGCTAATCGGCCGCTGTGAACGCTCTTCCAGCAGATCGAGGGAGAGTCCGGATTTCGGAAGGCTTATTTTGGATGGGGCGGTTTCACTTGCCTCTGCCGTTAAGACCTGTCCGTCGCCAAGCGGGACCGCTCCTCGTAAGACAAAGTCCATCCCGGTCCACGACGGCTGGCAGCCATTGCCGGTCACGAAAATTCCCGCAGCCGCCTGCAGGTGATCGACGGCGAAACGAAAGCAGGGCGTGCTGGTCAGGCTGATGTCGATCACCTGGCAGCCCATTCGCCGCAGCGCCGAAGCGACCCCGGTCACGATGTCGGGCGCCGAGGGACGTTCGTCATGTCCGACGACCACCGCCGGCCGATTGCGGCGGTTGGACCGTCTCGACGTTTCTGTGAGTCCCACCAACGGTGCGTCTTCCCAGAGCAGGTCGGCCAGTGCCGTGGCAATCCGGCCCGCCTTTTTCCGCGTCAGATCGTTGATGTAAACGCCTCGCACTCCTTCGGCCGTATACAGCGACCGCCGCTGAACCCGCCGCTCGGTCTGCTGCAATCGTTCGACGATTTGTCCAGGTAGATGGCCGGTGTCGGCACGCAGAGGACAGTCGCGGCAGACCGGATAAAAGGCCGCCAACCGAGACAGATGCACCGAGCGAGAAATCGGATGGCCCTCACCCGGGCAGATGTAGAGTTTCTGTGAGGTGCCGGCAATCATCAGCAGTTCTTTCGGCGCTGGTGATTCATGGTTAGACAGTCAGGCGTTGCCTGTGTTCTAATGCCGGCGGATAGTTGCCCCGCTGACGCCGGCATATGTTTCCGAGAGATGCGACCGAACTGCGGCGGGGGACTGTACGTTATGGGAGTACGCTGGTCAATGACGATCGACCGACTTGTGATCATCGGCCGCAGACTACTGGGCTTTTCGCTATGAAGGTCACCGCGTTTCTCAAAGCTCCGCAAAGACAGGAAATCGGCCCGGTGGTCGCGCTTCACGGACCAGGCCGGTACCTGAAGCACGCGGCACTTGAGGCCGTTTCGCGACGGGTGCTGGGTGCAGACGACGTTGACATCGCTCAGACCCGATTTTCCGGAAAAGACATCGACCTGAAAACAGTCTGCGACGAGCTGCGGACAATTTCGATGTGGGGTGACCGACGGCTGGTCGTCGTCGAAGATGCCGACGAGTTTGTCTCTGCCAACCGAGTAGGACTGGAGAAGTACCTGGAAAAGCCGGCCCCCAAGTCGGTGCTTGTGCTGTTGGTCAAGTCTTGGCCCAAGACGACGCGACTGGTCAAAGCGGTCAGCCGTGTGGGTCTCGACCTACAGTGTGAGGAACTGACCAGCGGCGAATTGCTACGCTGGCTCGTTGAAAACTGCCAAGATGAGTTCGGCAAGCAATTGACCCGAGACGCGGCCATGCTGATGGTAGAATCGGCCGGGACCGATCTCAGCCTGCTTGATCAGGAACTCTCCAAACTGGCAGCGTACGTGGGCGATCGACGGCAGATTGACCCCGAAGATGTCCGAGCGATTGTCGGAGGCTGGAAAGCGGAAACCACCTGGGCGATGACCGGCGCCGTCCGCGACGGCAAGCTTGGGTTGGCGCTCGTGTGTCTTGACAAACTGCTCGTCGCGGGTGAAGCGCCGCAGCGGATTCTCGGCGGCATCAGCTTCGTGTTTCGCCGGTTGGCGCAAGCAACTGAGATCGCCCGGCAAGGAACTTCGCTGAAGAGTGCGCTGCAGCAAGCGGGCGTGTTCCCGCGAGAGATTACGGCATCGGCCCGCTATCTTCGGCGGATCGGCCGGCCGTGTGCCGAAAAGATTTACACGTGGCTGCTGGAGGCGGACGGCAATTTGAAGGGTAACAGCCGAACTCCGCAGCGGGTCCAACTAGAACATCTACTGATTCGCTTGAGCGGAAAAGTGTAGTTGGCATTGCCTCGGGCGGGCCCGGCAATTATAAATTGGCGAGACAAATTGGACCGGCACCTCGATTCAGACAAGGATGATGCCGTGTGCTTCTCAGATCGTCATGGGGGCGGTCCACCGGCAAAGAGGCACGTTCGGTCACAGGCGACCCGGCCATGAAATACGATCTGGATGGTGAGCCGTCCTTGCCGTTGAGCGTCTACGAAGAGGCGCTCCAAGAAGCCGAACGGCATAAGTGGATCAAAAGCCAGGAGTAGGGGCACGATCTCGGCGAGAGGGCCATCCGTGAATGGTACCGCGTCTATTGGCCTCAATTCTTCTGCCACAAACGACTGGAACATCTTGAAGGCATCTGCTGCTGGCGCGAATTCAGACACGATGATTTCGGCCAACTGTACTCGCTGATTGTGGCAGGAGATTTGCTGGTCGACCGAATCCTCGACCGCGTCTATGCGGGATGTGAGAACCTGGAAATCATCAATTGGGCTATTCAGTGGGGGCTGCCCATCGACCATGTCATCAACATCCTTGCCCAGCTAGATGTGAACCGGGCGAGATTGGAGCCGGCGGGACTGTGATACCCGCTAGGCCGCAAGCGGCAACACGGCGTGCGGAATTCTTCCCGGGCCTGCGAATCGTCAGCCTGTTGACGCTGTTGAGCCGATTGCTGGGTCTGGTCCGCGATATGGGCATGGCGGCGCTGTTTGGCAATGGCGCGGTCCTCGACGCCTTTACAGTTGCTTTCCGTGTGCCGAATCTCGCCCGCCGGCTGTTCGGCGAAGGAGCGCTCACGACCGCCTTTATTCCGGTCTTTGTCCGCGAACTTGAGCAGGCCGGCCGCGAATCGGCCTGGAAGCTGGCCAGCGCCGTCCTCACCGTTTTATCGATGGGCCTGTGCGGGTTCGTCCTTTTGGGAGAGCTGTTGTTGTGGTCACACTCGTTCTTTATTGAGACCGGCGGCGAAGCAGAACTTCTGATTGGACTGATCGCGGCGCTTTTCCCCTATCTGATTTTGATCTGTCTAGCCGCCCAGATGAGCGCTGTTCTGCACGCCCTCGGTCATTTTAGCATTCCGGCACTGCTTCCTGTTCTTTTGAACATAATCTGGATGATCGGTATCTGGTGTGTGGCCCCTCGATTTTCGTCTTCCTGGGCGCAAATCCACGCGATTTCGGCCTGCATTGTCGCGGGAGGTGTGCTGCAACTGGTTTCACTGCTGCCGATCGCGTTTCGGCTCGGCTTTCGTTACGTTCCGAACTGGACGTCGGCATGGCCGAAAGTCCTCGAAATCGCAAAGGCGATGCTGCCGGTCTTGGTGGCGCTGTCGGTTACACAGCTCAACACACTCGCCGATAGCTTGATGGCCTGGTTCTTCTCAGAGCCGGAAATTCGGGCAGCCCAGCTTGCTCACGTCGACAACGGCGCGTATTGGCTGGCTTCGGGGACGGCGGCGGCGTTGTACTTCGGGCAGCGAATGTATCAATTCCCGCTCGGAATTTTCGGCGTGGCTTTGGGGACCGTCTTGTTTCCAGTACTCTCCCGGCATGCCGAACGGGGCCGGCTCGATCTTCTCTGCGATGACTTGGGACTGGGACTGCGGCTGGTGATTTCCGTCGGCCTGCCGGCCAGCGCCGGACTGGTCCTGTTGGCCGAACCGATTACCGACCTGCTTTTCCGACACGGCGCGTTCGACGCCAACGATGCGCGGCAGACGGCGGGCATGATTGCGGCTTACGGTTCCGGCGTGTGGGCATATTGTGCGCTGCTGATTGTTCATCGGGGTTACTATGCCGCCGGCGACCGACAGACACCGTTACGTGTCGGGCTGTGGATCGTGCTGTTGAACCTGGCCCTGAACTTCGCGCTGCTGCGGCCTTTGGGCGGACGTGGATTGGCGATGGCAACGGCGGTTTCGGCCATGCTACAGGTTGTGGTGGTGCTCTGGCTGTTGCAGCGGCGCATCGGGCTTTTTGACTGGCAGCAACTGGCGACAACAGTGATGCGTGCCGGTGTTGCGACGGTGGTGATGTCTCTAGTCTGTCTGTGGTTGCTCGGCCAGTTGGAGTCCGATGAGCGACTGAGCCAACGGCTACTCGCCGTCTTCGTTCCGCTCACCGTGTCCATGGCCGTTTACTTTTTACTGGCGAGAATGTTCGGCATGCAGGAATTGTGGCAGTTGTTCCGAGCCGAAAGAAATCGTGAGGATTCCGAAATATGATGGGACAGTGTTTCAGTGAACAAGTCGCTCCGCAATTTCAATCGTCAGCGGACGCCCGCCGTTGCTTTCGAGCATAAGCCCGGATTTATCACCGCAAAGGTTTTAGAGAGCGCGGAGTATTAACAAATATTCA
>CAUZTK010000282.1:0-4969 GCA_963582395.1 Planctomycetota bacterium
GTCGGCGATGGCCGGTGAAATGGTCGAGTTCCCGAATGGCGTGCGGGGACTGGTCTTCAACCTCGAAGAGAACTCAGTCGGCGTGATCATCCTCGGGGATTTTCTCGAGATTGCCGAAGGTGACGAAGTTAAGACGACCGGCGCTTTGTTGTCGGTTCCCGTGGGCGAAGCGCTGATCGGCCGGGTGGTCGACCCGCTGGGCAATCCGCTCGACGGCAAAGGGCCGATCCTCGCCAGCGAGACGCGGCCTGTGGAAACGCCGGCCCCCGGAATTGCCGCCCGCCAGCCGGTCAAGGAGCCGCTGCAGACCGGCATCAAGGCCATCGACTCGATGACGCCCATCGGCCGCGGACAGCGGGAACTGATCATCGGCGACCGCAAGACCGGCAAAACAGCCATCGCCCTGGATACTATCATCAACCAAAAGGGGGGCGACGTCATTTGTGTTTACGTCGGCTGCGGGCAGCGCGGCGCAACCGTTGCCGGGGTTGTCGAAATCCTGCGTCAATACGGGGCGATGGATTACACCATCGTCATCAGCGCCGCTGCCAACGAGCCGGCTCCGCTGCAGTACGTCGCGCCGTATGCCGGCTGCGCCATGGCCGAATATTTCATGTACCAGGGCCGACACACGTTGGTCATTTTCGATGATTTGTCGAAACAGGCGCAGGCCTATCGGCAGCTTTCGCTGTTGATGCGGCGGCCACCGGGACGCGAAGCCTATCCGGGCGACATTTTCTACTGCCATAGCCGGTTGCTAGAACGCTCGGCCAAGCTAAACGACGAACTGGGCGGCGGCTCGATGACCGCTTTGCCGATCATTGAAACGCTGGAAGGCGAGGTCTCGGCCTATATCCCAACCAATGTGATTTCGATCACCGACGGGCAGATTTACTTGGAGCCGGACCTGTTTTTCGCCGGGGTGCGGCCGGCCATTAACGTCGGCATCAGCGTCTCGCGAGTGGGAGGCAACGCTCAGACGAAAGCCATGAAGAGCGTCGCCGGCAGTCTGCGGCTGGATTTGGCCGCCTTCCGTGAACTGGAAGCGTTCGCACAGTTGGGAACCGAACTGGACAAGGCCACCCAGGCACAATTGGACCGAGGTTACCGCATGGTCGAGTTGCTGAAGCAGCCGCAGTATCAACCCATGCCGATGGCCGACCAGGTGATCAGCATCTACGCCGGCACCCACGGCTATTTTGACAGCGTGGCGTTGGCCGACGTAGCGGAAACCGAAAAGGAAATGCTGCAGTTTATGCGGGACGAAAAGTCGGAGGTTCTCAACAAGATCGTTGAGACGGGCGTCCTCGACGACGAAACCGAAGAACAATTGAAGGCGGCCCTGGACGAGTTCCGTGTCCGGCTCGAAGCCACTAAGGAAACGGAAGAACTGGCCGCAGTGACAGCCGCCGGCTGAATTCGAGAAAGTTGCAAATTACCAAAACCATTCGGACAAGCATGGGGCGTGAGCCCCATGCTGGCATTCAATTGTGGTGATGCCCCGTCGGCCGGCTGACGCTGGTCGCTTGCCGAGACCGAGATTCGAAGTCCTTTGATCAGGCCGAACGTCAAGAAACCATGGCCAAAGCACGTGCCATTGTCAAACGTCGCAAAGCGGTGCGGAACATCCGCAAGATCACTCGCACCATGGAGTTGATCGCCACGGCGCGTTTCAAGCGAGCTCTGGACCGCGCCTCGGAAGCGGCCGCCTACACACGTAAGATCTCTGAGATCGTCGCCGACCTGGCAGGGGCGAATCTTGAGTTCACACATCCGTTGTTGCAGACGCGAGAGACTGTGGAGAAGGGCCTGCTGCTGGTGATCACCTCCAACCGGGGATTGTGCGGCGGTTACAACGCCGGCGTGCTCCGACAGGCAACACGCCGCATCCGGGAAGTCCAAAAAGATAGCCAGCCTCTCGGATTGGAAGTCTGCGGCAAGCGCGGCATCGGTTTTTTGCGGTTCCAGAAATTTACGCTTGACGAAGCATACACGCATTTTGATGATCGGTTGACCTTCGAGGAAGTCGAGGTGCTGGCCGACCGCTATATCGACTGGTACGTCCGCAAGAAAATCGACCGGCTCGAGGTGGCCTACACAAAATTTGAATCCGCGTCGAGGCAGACGGCCGTGTTAGAGACGCTGCTGCCGATCGGAAAACTGGCCGATCACAAACAATCGCCAGAGACCGCACCAACGCTGCAAAGTGAGTACGAGTTTCTTCCCTCGGCGCAGGAAATTCTCGAAGAAATTGTGCCGGCGGCCTTCAAGGCCCGGTTGTTCAAATGTTTTCTCGATGCGGCAGTCAGCGAGCAGATCGCCCGAATGGTGGCCATGAAGGGCGCGACCGAAAACGCGGATGACATGATTCTAAGTCTTTCACAGCAGTACAATCGCGCCCGCCAGGCTCAGATTACGGGAGAGCTTTCAGAAATCATCGGCGGTGCCGCCGCGCTGGAGTGAAATTTGTCCGCGGTCAGTTGTCAATGACTTGGCAAATGAAACGGACCACGGACCACGGGCAACTGACAACGGACCATTGACCACGGACACAAACTCATGGCCACAGCCACCGAACAAAACGTCGGACACGTCACTCAGATCATCGGCTCTACTTTTGATGCCGAGTTCGCGGAAGGCAATCTGCCAGAGATCTACAACGCGTTGAAGGTTGATGCCGACGTGAAAGGCAGCCGGGTGCAGGTGATTGGTGAAGTGCAGCAGCACTTGGGCGGCGGTCGAGTGCGGTGCGTGGCGCTCGGTTCAACAGACGGCATGGTCCGCGGGATGGATGTGACCGACACCGGGGCCTCGCTGTCGGTTCCGGTGGGCAAGGAGACACTCGGACGGGTCTTCAACCTGCTGGGTGAACCGATCGACGGCCGGGGGCCGGTGAAAACTGAGGAGCGCTGGCCGATTCATCGCGCAGCGCCGGGCCTGGATCAGCTTAGCGCCAAGTCGGAGCTGTTTGAGACGGGCATTAAGGTGGTGGACCTGTTGACGCCCTTTGTCCGGGGGGGCAAGGCGGGGTTGTTCGGCGGGGCCGGTCTGGGAAAGACGGTAATTTTGACCGAACTGATCGCCCGCATCGCCAGTGCGCACGGCGGATACTCGGTCTTTGCCGGAGTAGGTGAGCGGACCCGAGAAGGAAACGACCTGTGGTTGGAAATGCAGGAGACCAAAATCGGCCAGACCGACCGCTCGGTGATCGAGCAGACCTGTATGGTTTTCGGCCAGATGAACGAACCGCCGGGTGCCCGGTTGCGTGTGGCGCTCTCGGCGCTGACGATGGCCGAATGGTTTCGTGAAACGACTGGAACCGACACGCTGTTGTTCATCGATAACATTTTCCGGTTCTCGCAGGCCGGCAGTGAGGTTTCGGCCCTGTTGGGACGAATGCCGAGTGCGGTCGGCTATCAACCGACACTGGGAACCGAGCTTGGTGAGCTGCAGGAACGAATCGCCTCGACCAGCAGCGGAGCCATCACCAGCGTGCAGGCCGTTTACGTGCCGGCCGATGACCCGACCGATCCCGCTCCGGCCACCGCCTTCTCCCACCTAGACGCGTTTATTTACTTGGAACGGAAAATTTCGGAGAAAGGTATCTATCCGGCCATTGACCCGCTGGCTTCCTCGAGCCGGATTCTCGATCCGCAGTATGTCGGCCAGCGTCATTATGCCGTCGCTCGGCGGGTCCAGCAGATTCTGCAGCGCTACCGCGAGCTGCAGGACATTATTGCCATTCTGGGCATCGACGAACTGAGCGAAGAGGATAAGCTGGTGGTGTTCCGGGCCCGCCGAATTGAGCGATTCCTCTCGCAGCCGTTCCTGGTGGCCGAGGTGTTCACGGGCAAAGCAGGCAAGATCACGTCGATGGAAGATACGATCCGCAGCTTCGAGGAACTCTGCGATGGCAAATGGGACCATTTGCCTGAAGCCGCGTTCCTGTACATCGGGGCCGTCGAAGAAGCCGAAGAACAGGCCAAACGTATCCAAGAACAGGCGGGATAACCATTCATGGCCGGCAACAAACTACTACATCGTCCACTTTGATTTTACGTATTCGGACAACTGGAAACCGAGCACGGGCGTCTTGTCCGCCCGTGCGGTCTTTGCAAAATCAACTGGTAAAAACAAAGTGGTCACACCACTACGACTGATCCTGGTAACCCCGGAAACGACTCTACTGGACGAACCCGTCGAGTCGTTGCAATTTCCGCTGTACGACGGTCAGGTGGGCGTGCTGCCCGGCCGGGCACCGATGGTCGGGCGGTTGGGATACGGCGAACTGAGAATCAGCACTGCCGCCGGCATCCGTTCTTTTTACATTGACGGCGGATTCGTGCAAGTGCAGGGGCCGGTTGTTTCGCTGCTCACAAATCGCTCGATGCCCACCGGAGAAATCAACATCGGCGAAGCGGAAGAACTGCTGGAAAAAACAAGCCGGCAGGTCCCCACCAGCGACGCCGAATTCGCCGCCAAGGACCGAGATCAGCAGCGATCCCGGCGGATGATCGCGCTGGCCAAAAGCGTCGGCTGATTGACCACTGGTCACCTATTCCAAAACCCCGATGTGGTGGGGACACCTGAAGCGAGTCCAGCCAGCGTGAATTGCCGGTGGCGACTTTCCCTGTGGGCCGGTGTCCGGTCATCGGCGATCGTACAGGTTTGCATACCCCCCTGTTGGTGAATCCGCATGCTGGCAAGTTACTTTTGCCCCGTCGACCGGAACCGGGTACGCCGCTTTCCCAGATTCCGGATTTCTTCCCGTCAGGCGGCGTTTTCTCTTGCCCAACCGGAAGAGGCGGCGGCAGCTCGTTCACGCCCTGCGCGTTCCAGTCCTCGCAGTCGTCAGTTCGTCGATGAATGATTGATGCCGGTTGAAACAGTTTGTCGAAATGATCTGTGTCGCGTCTCGTGATGGCATGGCCATTTTGAAATGTCCCGCCGAAACCCGTTCTTCGCTGTG
>CAUZTK010000283.1:0-4946 GCA_963582395.1 Planctomycetota bacterium
GAACATGTTCCTCATCCCGCACGAAGATCGTTATTTTCTGTCCAACGAGCAGGGTGAGTTGATCATCGCCGAACTCTCGCCCCAAGGTTACAAGGAACTCAGCCGGGCGAAGCTTCTGGAAGCGACGCGGTCTCTGGGCAGTCAGGGCCGCATGGTTCTCTGGTCGCACCCAGCCTTCGCAATGAAGAGCGTTTTTGCCCGCAACGGCAAGGAGATCATCCGCGTCAGTTTGGCGGCAGGCCCATAATGCGCTGTCTGGAATGAAGTCGGTTCGTCTTGACTGCGGATTTATATTGACAGCGGAGAACCTGAACGACATGTCACAGACGATTGACTACCCCAGCGATTCGAGCCAGGAAATTGTTGTTCAGCCCGATGCCTTGAAGCAGCTGCTTGTCAAGCTGTACGTGAACGAAGGGATGTTCAAGGCGGAGGCGGAAACTGGGGCTGCACGGCTCATCGAGGCTGACTTGCGCGGCATTCAGTCGCACGGCAGCCGAGCCATCGGCCGGTATTTGGGCGCCATGCAAGCGGGAAACATCGATCCGCGAGCACAAATTATCACCGAGGCCGAATCGCCGGCCATGGCTGTTCTCGACGGCGGCAAAGGGCTGGGACACGTGGCCGCCAGCAAAGCGATGGAGCTGGCCATCGCCAAAGCCCGCGAAGTTGGAACCGGGACGGTCCTGGTCAAACGGGGACAGCATTTCGGTGCTGCTTCGGTCTATCCTCTGATGGCCATTGAAGCCGGAATGATCGGGCATGCCACCACCAGCACCGGGCCGGCCACGGTAGCCCCCTACGGCGGACGACAGCCGGCGACCGCCAACAATGCCTTCTCCTGGGGCGTGCCGACCCGCAGCGGGCCGCCGTTTGTGCTCGATATGGCCTGCGCCGTCAGCTCGTGGGGCAAGGTTTTTAGCCTGGGACTTTACGGCGATCTGCTTCCGGCCGGCTGGGCGCTCGACGCGGATGGAAACGAGACGACTGATCCCAAGCTATCCAAGACACTGCTGCCGGCCGCAGGCGCCCGCGGTTACGGGCTGGCTTTTTTATCGTCGGTGCTGGCCGGCGCTTTGGTGGGCGGCAAAATGCCGATCCACAAGACCTGGGCAATCGAGGTCGACGGCTCGGAGCATTTCTTCTACGTCATCGATCCTGCCAAATTTGGCGAGCCAGACCGATTTTACGATCGGCTAGAATCGGCCCTGGCCGATATCCGGGCGCTGCCGCCAGCCGACGGCTTCGACAAGGTCCGACTGCCCGGCGAGCTGGAATGGGAACGATCGCAACAGCGGCGTGAGCAGGGTCTGCCGATTCACCGGGACCACGCCCGCCAACTCGAAGAACTGGCGCAGAATGCCAATCTCGACGTGCCTTGGTAGAAACGTTGAGAGTCGAGTCAGCTTGTGTTTGGGGAAAGACGGCGAATCCGGAGACGAGAGGCCCACTCTCTATCTCTAGCCGACACGATAAAATTTTCGCCGATTGCCTTGCTGCTCTACTCAATGTTGGGCTGTGACGCCGGTGTTTCATCGCAGGACGCAGCCGGATTGGATCCTGCGAAAGCTCGCGGGACGCCGTTTCCGGTTTGCAATATGAACCCCGATCTGAAATCATGGATATGAAGGATGTTTTGCCGGAGCTTGCATTTTTTCGACGATCCTGAGTTGCTGCCGGCGCGACTCGGAGAGGCGAGAGTCAAAAGGATTGACATTGATAGATTCTGGCTCTCCGCTCTCGACTTTTGGCTGCGGCCGATAGGTCGCGTTAGGCGAGATCGTTGACGGTTTCTTTTCAAGAAAATAAGTTCCTGCACATGAACAAGACAGGTCATGTCTGAAGACCTCGTTTTCATGATGGGGAAGTACGAAGCGCGGTTCCCCACCAATCGGTTCTATTCCGCGAATCATCTTTGGCTTCAACAGCACGACGCAGGATTTCGGGTCGGTTTTACGGCCTATTCGGTCCGGCTTCTGCAAGACGTTTATTTTCTCGACTGGAGCATTGATTCTCAAACCGACGTTCGCGATCGGCAGGAGATCGGTGAAATCGAAAGTTCGAAGGCGCTCTCGTCGTTGTACGCACCGTACGGGGGGCGAGTTCTCGACTTCAATGAAAACCTGCTCGACGACCCGTCGGCCATCAATACCGACAACTACGGAGCAGGCTGGCTGTTTGACTTTCGCACGGAAGCAGAGCTACTTGACCCTGCCGGCTATCTCCAACTTCTCGAAGAAGGTTGGGAAGAGACACAACGACATCTCAAAGGCCAATTGACTTGATTGACGAACGGCACATCACGAGTTCACGACCAACACCGAACAGCCATCTGAATAGTGGGTGAAGTGCCCGTCGTCCACCTCCTCAATCGCAATCCTTCAAGACTGCAAACGACATGGCAACCAAGAAGATCACCGTCGTCATTTCCCAGTCTCAGGGGAAAAGTCCTGTTCGGCGTCAGTTGGAAGAGGAGATCGCCGCGGCGCTGATTGTCGATCCAGACGTCGACGTCTCGCTGGTGCCGCACCTCTACGACATGGCGGCCGATCATACGGGAATGCTGTTCCTGCGTTCGATCCCGGGCGATCTGCTGGTGTTGGCGTGGCTTTATCCACGGGCGACGCAGTGGACCCTCAATCGTCAGGGCGTTAAAGGGCACGAAGGGCTGACACTGTTGAAGTCTGAGGACGAAGACGAACAGGACGCCGAGGACGCAAACGAAGCCTCCCCCGAACGCGAGTTTCACGGTATCGGGACCACGGACGTCCCCGACCGGAAGATCTACTGCATCGACCTGCGCGTGTATTCCGATCCGCAGGTCTATCTGGACGAAATCCGACGGATTTCCGGCGAAAACTCGGTTCAAACGATCGACCTCATGCAATGGATTCAAGGAAATCCCAAGCAGGAACAGATCGAACGATACCTGCATCCGGATCAGATCCTCGCAGCAGTCCGGTCGAACGGCGACGGCGAAACAGCGACGAAGGGTAACGGAAACGGTCAGCCCGCGATCGTTGTCGAACCAACCAAGCGGCGATGGTATCCGGTCATCGACTATACCCGCTGCACAAACTGTATGGAGTGCATCGATTTCTGCCTGTTCGGTGTTTACGGCGTCGACACATTGGACCACATTCTGGTGGAACAGCAAGACAACTGCAAGAAAGGATGTCCGGCTTGCAGCCGCGTCTGTCCCGAAAGCGCGATCATCTTCCCCGGCCACAAGTCGCCCGCTATTGCCGGCGCCGAAGGAGAAGTCGCAGGTCTGAAAATCGATTTGTCGAAGCTGTTCGGCGCGCCGTCCGGATTGAAGACCGCCGTGGCCGAACGAGATGCCGAGCTGGTCGCAGATGGCCGGGATGCGGTTGGAATGCAAGTGGGTATCCCCAAACGCCAATCGAACCTACAGCCGCAGCAGCGAGACGAGCTCGACGACCTGATGGACGGACTTGACGGTCTCGATTTATGATGGACGGATGTAAGTTCAGCGGGTTGACGGTCCCTCCATCCGCTTGCGGTTTAGCAGGCCGTCGTTGTCAGGATAATTCATGCCGAATTCGTTGACGCCCGCCCGCATTGCCGGTTGTTACGACATCGCGCGGCGAGCGCTGTTGGCTGAACGCGGCGCGCACGGCCATTGGGAGGGGGCGCTGTCGACATCGGCGTTGTCGACGGCGACCGCCGTCATGGCGCTGGAAATGGTTCGCCGTGACGGTCCGGATGAAAAGACTCCCGCTGACCGAACAGAGGTCGAAAGGGGCGAACCGACGACGGCCTCGAGTGCCGATCCTAGAGTGTCAACGAAACGCGCAGACAGCTTGTCTCGGCTGATCGACGGTGGACTGGCGTGGTTGGTCGACCATCAAAACGATGACGGCGGCTGGGGCGATACTACGAAAAGTCTCAGCAACATTTCGACGACGATGCTGGCCCACGCCGTCTTTCACGCCACCACAACCACCCAGAAGTACCGGACGACGGTGGATGCAGCCGCAGCACAGATCGACCGGGCCGGCGGTGTTGCAGCAGTGCGCAGGCGCTATGGGAAAGACAAGACCTTTTCGATCCCCATTCTCACTCACTGCGCGCTGGCCGGACTGGTTGATTGGAGCGAGGTGACAGCTCTCCCTTTCGAGCTGGCCTGTTTGCCTCCGCGGTTTTACAAAATGGTTGGTCTGCCGGTGGTCAGTTATGCCCTGCCGGCCCTGATCGCCATCGGACAGGTGCGGCACGCTCACCGTAAGCCGTTCAATCCAGTCTTTCGCTGGGTTCGTCGGCTGGCGATTCGGCCCAGCCTCAAGATGCTGGAGCACATTCAGCCGGAAAACGGTGGGTTCCTGGAGGCGGTCCCCCTGACCAGCTTTGTGACGATGAGTCTAGCGGGCATGGGGCTGTCGCAGCACCCGGTGGCCCGCAAAGGTGTGCGGTTTCTCGTCAATTCGGTTCGGGACGACGGCAGTTGGCCCATCGACACCAATCTGGCCACATGGGTCACAACGCTTTCGGTCGGTGCGCTCAAAGAGGACCTGCCGCGGTCGGAGCGCTCCACCATCCGAGACTGGCTGCTAGGACAACAGTACCGGACGGTGCACCCCTACACAAATGCCGATCCTGGTGGGTGGGCCTGGACCGATCTGCCCGGCGGAGTCCCCGACGCCGACGACACGCCCGGAGCGGTGTTGTCGCTGCTGAACCTTCGCGAAGCCGTCTCCGCTAATGATGTGCCGGCTGCAGAGCAGCAGGCCCTGGCGGCGGGCGTCAAATGGCTGTTGGATCTGCAAAACCGGGACGGCGGTTGGCCGACCTTCTGCCGGGGCTGGGGGACGCTCCCGTTCGACCGCAGTGCGCCAGATCTGACGGCCCATTCCATCCGGGCTTTGCTGGTGTGGATGAAACATCCGGTATCGCAGAACATCGAGATGCGTCGAAAAACGATGTCT
>CAUZTK010000284.1:0-4940 GCA_963582395.1 Planctomycetota bacterium
GGCCGGCGACGAGTTACGGCCCCTCGTCAAACTGACCGACACCCGGCTGCCCGGAACCTACACACTACGGCCGAAAGACAACCGGCAAACGTCGCCGGCGGTCATTCGTCCCGAACATTTCGTCGTCAATTTCGACCGGGGCGAATCGGACCTCACGCCTCTCGATGACGCCGCGAAAGCCCGGCTCGGCACGAATGACCGCATGGCGTTCATCAACACACAGGACAAATTGAAAGCAGAAATGTTCACCGACAATTCTCGGTCCGAGTTCTGGCACATTCTGCTGATACTGTATCTGGCGATTCTTGTCGGTGAAGTTGTAATGACCCGCCGGCTGGTTCGGGGAGGGCACGCCGAGATTGACGAACTGATCGAAGAAACCGAGGGCCGGATCCCGGAAGCCGAATTGGTGCAATAAAACGACATGCTCAAACGGCGGCTGCTTTTTCACACATTTGAGACGACCGGCTGGTTCTTCTTTGCGGTGGCCGCCGTCGTACTGGCTTTGCTCCTGATCGTCATGCTCATGCGCTACGAGCGGCGGCTGGTCCCTCAACGCATCGGCAATGCGCTGCTGGCGCTGAGAATCGCTGTCCTGTTGAGCCTTTTTCTGACGCTCTTGCAGCCGGTGATCGCTTGGACGCTCGACCGCGAGCACAGTGGACGCATTCTGGTCGCCCTCGATCTCTCTGAAAGTATGCAGACCGCCGACAGCCACGCCGGCAAAGGTGAAAAACTGCGCTGGGCGCGCGCCATGGGGATGGTCGGCAATGCCGACATCAATGAGCGCCTCGACCGCTGGATTCAGAACTTCGATGAAGGCCGAGAGCCCCAATGGGTCGACGACGACGAAACCTCCGACCCGCAGCGCCGCGAAAAGATAGTCCAGGCCCGTCAAGAAAACATCGAGGGGATTTTTGCAGAAATCGATCGCCTGTCGCGCCAAGAAATTGGGCGCCGACTGCTGACCGAAACCGCCTCACCACTGCTACAGCAGCTTCAAGAGATCGCGAACGTCGAGCTGAGGGTCTTCGCGGGACGATCCGAATCAGCCGAGGCCGAGACGCTGCAAACCCTTGTCGATCGACCCCCGGCCAGCCTGTTGGCCGGGATTTCGGACTTGGCGGCGGCCCTGTCATCCGGCACGTCTGAGAATGCCTCGTCGCCGCTGATCGGTGTCGTGCTGCTCAGCGACGGACGGGATAACGGCGGCCAAGACGCGGTTGCAGAGGCGGTCCGTCTCGGAAAACTCTCCGCCCCCGTCTTTCCGATCGTCCTCGGTTCCAGGTTACAGCCCAAGGACCTCGCCATCGCCAGTCTCGACTTCCCGAAAACCGCCTTCAAGGACGACAACCTGCTGCTGACGGCCACACTGAACACAGCCGGTTTCGAGGGCGAAGAGATCGAAGTGCGACTGGAGCGAGAAGGCGCAGAGCCGTCGGTGAAAACAATCACTCCACTCGGCAGAACAACCCTCGTCGAATTCGAACTCGACGCCTCGGAAGTCGGCCGGCACGAATATACCGTCCGAGCCGAAGTCCGGCCCGGTGAGACCCGCGGCGACAACAACAGTAAGTCGTTCGCCATGATGGTTACGGACGACACGGTCCACGCGCTGCTGCTCGAGGGCGAAGCCCGCTGGGAGTTCCGCTTCATCGACAACGCCCTGCTCCGCGACCAGCGCGTGCAGATCGAAAAGGTCGTCTTTCGCCAGCCGTACATCGGCGTGCTGCCCGAGACGTTTTTTCCACGAAATCTCGAGCTGTCTCCCAACGCCGATGATCTCGAGGCCTCGCCCTTCGCCGAGGCCGATTTAGTGATTGTGGGAGACGTCGCGCCCGACGATATTTCACAAACCGGTTGGAAACTGTTGCAGAAGTTCGTCGCCGAATCGGGCGGGACTCTGGTCCTGATCGCCGGAAAACAGTACTTCCCGCTCAGCTACAAGTCCGAGATCATCGACGAACTGCTCCCCATGACGAACTTGCGGACGGTCCGTATCACCGGTCCCGGGGCCATGGGCTCGCCGACCGAACGTGGCTTTCACCTCAAATTGACGCCCGAGGGCGCCAGCGAAACTATGCTGCAGTTCGACACCGACGTCCAACGCAACCGCGAAATCTGGGCCGGCTTGCCGGGGCATTTGTGGGGCCTGCTGGGCAAAGCCAAACCGGCAGCCGACGTCTTCGCCTACGCTCTCCAACCCGGACGGCAGGACAATCTGAGCACACAGCAGCAGGGGGCTGTCATCGTCCGGCAGATTTACGGGGCCGGACAGGTCCTCTGGCTTGGCATCGACAGCACCTGGCTCTGGCGGCACCGTGTCGGCGACAAATATCACCACCGTTTCTGGGGACAGTTGGCCCGCTGGTCTGCCGAGAACAAGGTCGCCGCCGGCAACGAGTTTGTCAAATTTGGACCCGACCAAACCGACATCGAAGCCGGTGACGAGGCCCTGCTCCGTGCCCGCTGGAGTCAGGCATTCCTCAAACGGAACCAGGATCTCAAAGCCCGTGTCCTCATCTTCCGGGCCGACCAACCAGCCGTCCTCTTCACCGAACTGCCGTTGGAACCAGTCGAGACACGTCCGCTGATGCACGAAGCCCGAGTCGTCGCGTTGCTGCCGGGCGAGTACCGCCTCAAACTCGTCGTCGACAACGCCGACCTTGGCCCCGATGACGTCGAAGCTCTGTTGTTCGTCAATGATCGAACCACACCCGAACTCAGCGACCTGAGTTCCAACCGGGCCCTGCTCAGCCAACTGGCCGACGTCTCCGGAGGCCGTCTTGTCAATCCCGACCAAATCGGCGAAATTCCCAGTCAGCTTCAAAACCCCGACGTCTCCACCACCATCCGCCGCGAGATTGGGATCTGGGATCACTGGCTAGTGATGCTGTTATTCTTCGCCTTGATGACCGCCGAGTGGGTCATCCGCAAACTGAACGGCCTGCCCTGACTGCCGGTTTGGGTCGCTGCCCATCAGATAGACTCGGCACGGCCACAGATCGCGGGAGGGCGAAGTTCCTGCCGAGCCGCCGGACCGGTGATATCCACGGCTCAGCGGGAGCTTCGCCATCCCAAAGAACTGCAATTCGTAACCGCTGGAAGTAGATCGTTCGCTCAGGCGGACGCGGCCGTCATCTGGTACAGCCGCAAGAACCCGTCGTGCTGTGGAACCGCCAATCGGCGCGCGTCGGGAGTCATGTCCAGCCCTCGCCCGCCCTTTTTCAGCGCGACCGTGTGAAACGGCTCTGGCTGCTGCGGTTTCCAGAACCAGATCGCTCCGCGGCCGTTTTGCCTTGCGCCGGCTCCGATGACGAACCCGTTCGGGTGGAAACGAACACCCCAGGCCACTCCCTGAAAGTCTCCGGCTACTTTCAGGATCTGGTTAATTTTGGCGGCCTTCCAGTCAACCAAAACGACGATCGGGTCCTGAACGCCGGCAAACGAATTTTTAACGTTCGTAATGCCGGCGCAGGCCAACGTTCGTCCGTCGGCGGTGAACTGCATATCGCGGGCGCCCCCCATGTCGGCGGCGAACTTATTGTCGTAGCCGGTCATCACGCCGGCGTCGATGCTCTGCAGTTCTTTGCCGTCCGGGACCGACCAGACTTTGATGGCCCCCATCAAGTCTTCCGAGACGAGCTGACGCCCCTCGGGATGAAACGCCACCGCGTACGGATGACGCTTGTGGCCGGTCATTTCAGCAACCAGCCGGCCGTTCTCCGCGTTCCAGATTCTCACAAACAGATCGTTGCCGCAACTGGCCAGCAACCGGCCGTCGCGACTGACCGAAACCCAGCGGGCCGATCCGTGATGGGCCTCGATCATCCGGTCTGGCTGGCCTGTGTCGGAATCAATTTTCCACCAACCGATGCGTCCGTCCCAGCCGGCGGTCAACAACCAGATGCCGTCGGGGGAAAACGTCATCGAGCGGACCCAGCTTTCGTGACCGGCGAGTGTCAACTTCTTGCCCGTCTTCAGGTCCCAGCGGTACACGTTCAGGTCCTCGGCGCCTGCGAAGACGTAGCGGCCGGTAGGATCGATCCGGCAGGTGGTCAGCGCACGGTCGTGTTTGAACTCTGCAATCTGGTGTGTTTTGGTCGGGTCGACCGGAAGCGGCTTGCCGGGAACGGGGGCCATCACCGGATTGTCTTTGGGGGAGGCTTCGTTCATGCCAGCAGCTCCTGAATCGGTCCGGCGGTCGGGTCCCCGATCGGAATGGATCGGCCGGGAATGTCGTGCTCGGCCGCGGAATCCAGACCGAGCGCCTGCAGGTAGGTATGGAACAGATGGCGGGCATCGACCTCGCGGTCCGCGACGGCGGTCCCCTTCTTGTTGGTCTTGCCGATAACCGCTCCCGGCTGAAGGCCGCAGCCGCCTAGGGCCACGGAAAGTGAGGTCCCCCAATGGTCCCGTCCATAGCGGTGGTTGATTTTCGGTGTGCGTCCGAATTCCGACATGACCATCACCAGCGTGCTCTCCAGCATCCCCCTCTCAGCAATGTCGTCCAGCAGGGTTGCGAACGTCCGATCGAATTCGCCGAGCTGTTCGAGGTGAAAGTTGAAGTTCTCGGCGTGGGAATCGTAACCGTGGTGCGTGACCTTGACGCAGGTGGCCCCTTCTTCGAGCAGCCTGAGGGCCAAGAGACAGTTGCGGCCAAAATCGTGCGAACCGTATCGATGTAAATCCGACGTAGTGGCCCCGCCGGCAAACATCTCTTTTCTGGCGATCAACTGTGCCGCCTGTTCGAACGAGGCATCGTACGATTCGATCGCCGCTTTTCGTCGCCGGACGGTGAAACGCCGGTTCAACCTGAGCCGCAATTCGTTTCGGCGGCGATCGGCAGTTTCTGCCAGGTGATCGGGACGCTTAAGGTTCGACGGTGGGTTGACGCCCTCGAGCTTCAACTGAGCGTGCTTCGCGCCGAGAAAGGCGAC
>CAUZTK010000285.1:0-4939 GCA_963582395.1 Planctomycetota bacterium
TGGCGATCCGTCCCGGCGGCAGCGGCGACCTGACCAACTCGAACGTGAAATGGGAGTTCCGCAAGTTCCTGCCGTTCTGTGCCTCTCCGCTGTATGTACACGGCTATGTGTTTACAGTGAAGGACGGCGGAATTGTGACGTCGCTAAACGCCGCGAACGGCGCGCCGATTAAGACCGGCCGCGCACGCGGCACCGGCAACTACTACGCGTCCCCGGTGGCCGGCGACAACAAGGTTTACCTGATCGATCAGCGCGGACACCTGTCGGTGCTCTCGTCGTACGCCGAGTGGAACGTCCTATCCGACGCGGAGTTCGGCGAGGACGCCTACGCCACACCGGCCATTGTCGCGGGCAGAATTTACCTGCGCACCAGCGGCCATTTGTACTGTTTTGGTGTGCGTTAATTGGCGTGCGATCACCAGAGACTGTCTTTTCGCCTGGTTCTCAAGCTCCGAGCTTGTGAATGAGGTGAGGATCTACGCGGCGTCGTTGATTACTTCGGTTTCGGCTGAGTCGCGATGCGCGTCAACTGAGCCCGTTTGCCCGGTTTTCGATTCAAATCTGCAGTGCTTGTGGTGCCGTCGGTTTTTGTGGACGAGTGGTACAGCGGCCGCATGACCTCTTCCAGCGTGATTTCTCGACGGTCGTCTGGCTTGGTCAGCTCGCGTTTGCGGGCTGTTATGTAAACCTGGGCCGTCAGCTTCAACAACTGCGCCCTGCGGATTTCGAGAACGCCGTCGAGCTGCCGAGTGATCTGTTCAACCCAACCCGGGTGTCGCTGCATGGCCAGCGACACCATGTGCAAGAACAGACTGACTTCGCGGAAATTGCGGTCGACAATTAAATTGCTGATCGGGGAAATGACTTTAGCGACGGTCCCCACCGTCTGTGACGGAAACGAAACAAACATCCGCCCGCGATGTTTGGCTACCGCTGTTCCGTCTCTCCGCCGCGACAGTTTTGTTTCCAGGTAAAACAAGGCTGTGGCTTCAATCGGTTTGTGGATCAGCGGGCTGTTGAACACACCGTTATAAATCGAAAGGCATTTCTGTTGGTCGTGATAAAGCACGTCGATGATCCCTACCGTGCCGTCTCCAGAGTCGGCCACGTATTCTTGGTGACCGGTCTGCCGCATCTGAAACTTCGAGATTTTCATGGCCCGCCAAATGCTGACTGCCACGTCGGGGTGGCGGGCAAAGAACTCGTAGACATCCGGTTCCACTTTGAATTCGAGGGTCGGCAGCTCGCGATAAAGACTGAACGAACGCAGCACATCGTCCACACGCTCGCGGTCTTCGTCGTTCAGCTTCTCGAGCGGCAATGCTGCCAGCGCCTCCTTGCGCGACAGGTAAGTTGACCTACCTTTTCGTACAATGCGGACTCGTTTGTTGGCCATTTGTTCGGACGTCTCGGCCGGCGGATTGTGCCGGTCCGCCATCGGCGCGTGTCGCCTTTTTTTGATAGCCGGCCGACGAGGCTGGGCGAGCAAGGGCTCGCCGTTCTCAGCTTCGAAGCCGTCGGTCTGTTGCCCGTCAGCCCAACGTTGTTCCGATGGTTCGGAGCCGGTACAAGACGGCTCGATGGCGAAGCTGAACAGCAGCACCGCGCAGGCCAGATCCAAGATTCGGACGGCAGTGCGGGCGAGGATCGGTTGTGCCATGCCGGTCTCTTTCGTCGCTTTTTCCGCGAAACCACTGCTGACAAGGCCAAGTGAATTACGGATCGGTCCTCTTCCCCGCAGGAACTTTTCCTGCGGGCTCCCAAGTCCGCCTTTGGCTGGAGTGTCGCCCTTGCCCGAACAACTGAGTCGCAGAGCGGACCGCGAGCGCTTAAAAGCATAATCGGCACGAAGGGCGCAGCGACCGTAATCGAAATCCTTCCTCGACTCTTGACTCTCAACTCAACTGCCGCGAAGTGACTGTGTCAGAGCGAAAACGATAGCCCAAATCCGAGGAATTCGGGACTTTCCAATGGTCAGACCTGGCCACCCGACGCGTTGTTTCCCAAGTTTGCAAGGGCTGAAGTTCATATTAATACAGATGTTCGTCATCCGATCCTACGTAATCTTTGGTTCGTTTCACCTATCGCAACCTTGCCGGTGGCGATAGGCGCCGGCTCTTCGGTTCAACTCTTAAACGAGGCGCAATCCCTACGCTAGAGATGGTTTTGAGTCGATCAGGGCCTTTTATTCTGGGTGGTTTCCCCATATTATTTCGACTATGTAAATTATAATTTTCGTAATCTGTTTCGATTTTGCCACAGATGTTTCAGCCGAGTAACACGTTGCACGGCTGACGAGTTCGACAGAGGGGATTGGTTGAGTTGCAGAATTCTTCAACAAGGCCGTCTGAAAGTTGCGGCTGACGGTTGAGCACTATCCACTTCCAGGACACGGTTGAAACGCGACAAGCTGGGAAGTTTACTGGGGTTATGTGCTTGATAATACGCACCGACGGGGGTATAGTCGAAACTTCAGGGGATCACGGCCGTCGCCGAAGCAACGACGGCTGACTGAACAATGGGTTGGATTGACGGCTGGAAGGCAAGGGGACTTTGCGCCAGCCGTGCAAGGACTGGGTAAAAAAAGGAAGCCACGGATGCACCCGCAGACGAATCCAGAGATTCATCATGGGCTACCTTTTCCTCACCGGTGCTACGGGTCTGCTGGGTTCGTATCTCATTCGTGATTTAACGCGTCGAGGTACGAAACTGGCGGTGCTGGTTAGGCCGACACGGTTTGCGTCGGCTCAGCACCGTATCGAAGGACTCATGGAGCGCTGGGAGAAGCAGGCTGGGCATACGTTACCACGTCCGGTGGTACTCGAGGGGGATCTTTCGCGTCCCGACCTCGGCTTGGATACGTCGACCGCCCGTTGGGCGTCGCAGAATTGTGAGGCGGTGATGCACAACGCGGCCAGCCTCACGTTCTACGCCGATGCTGCGGACTCCGAACCGTGGCGGTCCAACCTGCAAGGAACGCGTCACGTTCTCGAATTCTCTCGGCAGATCGGCATCCGGAACTTTCATCATGTTTCGACTGCATATGTCTGCGGTTTGAGACGGGGCCGAATTAACGAAAGCGAACTCGACCTCGGGCAAGAACACTCCAACGACTACGAAGTCAGCAAATTCGAGGCGGAGAAACTGGTCCGCGGTGCCGAATTCCTGGACGCCCCGACCATTTACCGCCCGGGTATTATCCTCGGCGATTCGCAATCCGGTTATACGTCTACGTTTCACGGCTTCTACGTGCCGCTGAAACTCGTGGCCTCGTTGATCACCAAAACCGCGGGTATCAATGCGCCGCGGGAAATGGTCATGGCCGGCATCCGTCTGGGCAGCCAACGGCTGCAACAAATACTCGAGCTCTCCGGCCGGGAAGCGAAAAACTTTGTTCCCGTTGATTGGGTGTCAGCGGTGATGGCGAAAATTTACACGCACCCGCAGCACCACGGACAGACGTATCATCTCACGCCCCGAAATCGCGTCTTGGTCACCATGTTTCAGCGAGTGATCGAGCAGGTGTTTCTGAAGTATACAGAGTTAACCAGCTCGGCAACCGCGACCAACGTCGACTGGACGGAGTTCGAGAAGTTTTTTCTCGATGGCATGGCTGTTTACCGCTCTTATTGGGGAGACGACCCCGAGTTCGACACGACGAATACCGATCGCGCGGCTCCGAAACTTCCCTGCCCAGAATTCGACGAAGCGATGTTCTCCAGAATGTGTAAATTCGCTATCGAGTCGAATTTCGGCTGGCCACGCACACCGCCGACCGAAATTGAGTTCGACGTCCACAAGCACCTGAGCCTGCTGACCAATGGAGACAATCCGGTCGACGGCACAAACGATGATTCGGTATTTTTAGGATTACAGGTCAACGGGCGCGGCGGCGGGCAGTGGGAATTGACGATGCAAGACGGCAAGATCACCGCTGCTGCTCAGGGACTCAGCAGCCGATGCACAGCAACATATTACTTGAATTCTAAGACGTTTCAGCGTCTGGCGAACCGGAAAACGACGGTTGAGCAGGCGATCGGCACTGGGGGTGTGTTGATTGAAGGCAACGGCGTGCCGGTCGACGATTTGGCTCGTGTTCTGCAAGGGCTTGCCAACGGTCAGAACCGGTCACTGCCGGGTCGTTAAGCGATTGACAGCAGGGTTCTATGGATCCATAGGAACCCTCGACAGGCTGGGCGACCGAGGCACGATGTGTCACGGTCCAGGGAGACTCCCATAATTCGAATCAACGGAGCGTTGACGTGAGTTCTACAATCGATCGTTCTGCTTCATCCGTCGAAATGCCGTCGAACGGTCAAGCTGCGTCTCGGATCATCCATTTCGATGCCACCCGGCGCCGCAAAGATAAAATGCGTCAGACGGCACAGCGGCAGAAGCCCTCCGAACCAACAGTGGACGACAATTGCGACGAGGCTTCAAGCGCTCTGGTTGCAGCCGCCCAAACCATTTCGACGGCGCAGACCTCCCTTGAGCAGTCCAGCGATTCGCCGGGACCGACCGTTCATCAGACGCCGGCACCGGCCACAGAATCGACAGGTTCTAAGGCTACCCTCAGCGGCGCTGAACTCGAAGAGTTTCTGGTCAACTTCGTCGTTGAGCAGACCGGGTATCCGCCTGAAATGGTTGAGATGGACATCGATCTGGAAGCAGATCTCGGTATCGATAGCATCAAGCGAGTCGAGATACTCTCGGCATTGCGCGAAAAACAGCCGCAATTGGCCGCGATTCCCCCCGAACTACTCGGCACGTTGCGAACGATAGACGCCATCGCTGATTGGTATCAGACCGAACAACCGGAATCACAACCCCCGAGTGCTTCGGTTCCCGAAACCCACCCAATCTCCAGTGTTCCTCCTGATGCCACACTCGCTTCGCCGGTAGCAGTGGAAAGCACCGCCGCTTCTGGCCAGACGGATAC
>CAUZTK010000286.1:0-4909 GCA_963582395.1 Planctomycetota bacterium
TTCAACGGGACACTGCGATATGGACTTTTGGATGTAGAGCTGTTCGACACGCTGCTGGAAGCGAAGGTGCTGATCGAACGGTGGCGGGTGCAATACAATCCGTCCCCACAGTTCTCTGGGCTACCATCCGCCGGCCCCGGAGGCAATCCAACCATGGACCGAATCGGCAAGACGGATCTTGCCGAAAGAGAATCTCTTCAAGCAAGATGATATGCTGAACCTAACTTAAAAACTGGTACCGTCCGTGGGGGCAGGTCACCGTAGGCCGTCTTTGCCGGCTGAATCGCTGAAATCATGGCAACTCGTAGGCCGCGGTCACGAAAAGATGACGTGCGTGCGGAGAAACTTTTCGACGGCGTCGTAGAAATGCTCGATCGTCTCCCGCTTCCGCCAGCCGTGTCCCTCGTCTTCGTAGACATGATAGACGTGCGGAGTCCCGCTTTTGCGCAGGGCCTCAACCACGGTCTCAGATTGTTCGCGCGGCACCACCCGGTCAATATCGCCCTGAAAAACGGCCAGCGGACGGACAATGCGGTCGGCGTGGAACACCGGAGAGCGCTCGCGATAAATCTGGGCCGCTGCGGGCAACGGTCCCAACATGGTGTCGAGGTAGCGGCTTTCGAACTTGTGCGTCTCGGAGGCCAGATGAAACTGGTTTGCCACACCGTACAGGTTGACTCCGGCGGTGAACGATTTCGGATGCTGCGAGAGGGTGTGTAAAACGGTGAAGCCGCCGGCGCTGCCTCCCATAATCACGGTGCGGTTAGGATCGACCCTGCCGGTTTCGACAAGGTGATTCTTGCCGCTGATGGCATCTTCGACGTCGCAGATGCCCCAATTCCCGCGCAGCTTGAGCATGTACTCGCGTCCGTAACCGGTGCTGCCCCGATAGTTGACGTACAAGACGGCATAACCACGGGTGGCAAAAAACTGGGCCTGCGGTTTCCAGCCTGCTTTGACCTGCGAGGTGGGACCGCCGTGAATCATGGCGATCAGCGGCGGCTTTCCGATCCCCTCGAACCGATCGCTGGAAGGTGGATAAAACAGTCCGTGGACTTCTTCACCGCCGGCCGAGTTCCACGAGATCCGTTCACATTCGGCCAAAGCCGACGGCGATACGATCTCGCCCGAAGCGCGGGCCAGAACGCGAGTGCTGCCCGACGAGAGGTTATGTTCGACAATTCGCGGCGAGATGCTGCCGCTACTGCCAGTCAAGACGATACGGTCATCGGCCGCTGCAGCCGCAATGTGCGTGATCTCGGTGTATTTGCTCAATGCATCAATCGGCTTATTTTCGCCCGATCCCAGGTCGATCTGACACAGGCTGTGAAATCCGCGGTCGCTGCGGACGGCGATGATCTTTCGGCTGTCGTGGCTGACCGCATAGGTCCGCATATCGTGCTGCCAAGCGGGGGCGCCGTATTCCACGCCGTCCGCTGTCAACCAGCGACGGACACCGGTTTGCAAATCGTATGCGGCGATCCGTCCCCAGCCGGACTCGTCGCAGACGTACAACAAGGACCGCCCGTCCGGCGAAAACTCAGGTTGAAAAACGGCGGTCTCGGGACCGCCGGCGACCTGTCGCGGCTCGCCGAGTCTGGGCGGCGCCCCATCGGCTTCGATTACGTCGGCCAGATAGAGCGTGGTTCCGTCCCAAGGCATGTTGGGATGGTCCCACGCAATCCAAGCGAAGCGGCGAACGTCGGGGCTCCAACGCGGCTGCATGCAGAAGTCGTGACCGGCGGCCAAAATCTGCGGCCAGCCGTCGCCGCTGGCATCGACAACCGCAATCCGGTCGTTGTCTTCTCCGTCGTTGTGGACGTAGGCGACCCAACGACCGTCCGGCGAGACGACCGGCGAGCAAACACTGCCGAAGGCAGGTGTGATCGCACAGGCAGTTCCTGCGATGAGTGGCTGCCGATAGAGTCGGCCCGATTTGTGGACGACAAAAAAGAGGTGACCGCCGTGCACGGTAAAATCACCGCCGCCGTAGCCAACCTCCGCGCGAACACTGAGGTCGCCAGTCAGTTCGCGCGGCGCATCGCCATCAGAACCGAGCGCCATCAGTACGCCGCGACCGGAACGACCTTCCAACCAGACCGTTGTCCTGCTGTCAGAGTCGCAGTAGATCGCTTCCAGCCGGCGATCTTGCGCCAGGTTGCGGGACGTCATAGGACTTTTCCAGAGTCCAAACTGCCGGGACGATTTTGCGGACATCGATTTTTGTTCCTCACTCGCGCATCGAACATGGTCGCTGAATACGACGCGGAGATTTTCGATACGCTTCGACCAACAGTCACACAGGATACCGGCGCCGGATCGATCGGGATAGCTCTCGGCGGGCTTGGTTGACCCTCTCGTGTGCCGCTTACGGCATAGCGGGCCGCACAGCCCCGACGACGCCTCAAAAGCGGGTCGCCAGTTTCTCGACGATCATCCGGCCGACATTCAACGAGGCGGTCGCGGCCGGTGAGGGGGCGTTGCAGACGTTGATCACGCGCTTCGATTCCTGAATGAGAAAGTCGTCGACCAAACTGCCGTCGGGCAATAAGGCCTGTGCCCGCACGCCTGCCGGCGCCGGCGTGAGATGTTCGCTGCGAATTTCCGGCAACAGCCGCTGCAAGGCCTTCACAAACGCCGGTTTGCTTATCGACCGCCAGATTTCGCCGAGACCCATCTTCCAGTGGCGGAACGTCATCCGCACGAATCCCCCGTAGGTCAACGATTCGAACAGATCACGCAGATTGACGTCACTCTTGCGGTATCCTTCGCGGGCGAATGCCAGGACCGCGTTGGGTCCGCATTCCACGCCGCCGTGTATCATCCGCGTAAAATGGACGCCCAGAAACGGAAACTTGGGATCGGGCACGGGGTAAATCAGGTTCCGGCACAGGTGATGCGCTTCCGGTTTGAGATCATAATATTCGCCCCGGAAGGGGACGATCTTCGCGGCCGGCCGTTGTCCGCTCAGCTTGGTCACACGGTCGCAGTAAAGCCCGGCGCAATTGACGACGTAACGAGTCTCTACGGTCGCGGCCGAACTCTCGACGATCACTCGGTCGTTATTCTGGTGAATGCCGTGTACTTTGGCCCGGGTCAAAATCGTTGCCCCGGCGCGGCGCACGTGATCGGCCATCCGCTGGCAAACCTGCGTGAAATCGACAATCCCCGCTTCCGGGACGTGAAGAGCCCGAATGCCAGGCACATGAGGTTCCAGCTCGGCGAGACGATCGCTACCGATGACCTCGCATTGGACGCCGTTGGCTTGGCCCCGTTCGTAGATTTTCTCAAGTGCCGGCAGCTCTGTTTCGTCGACTGCGACAATCACCTTTCCGCAAATGTCGAAGTCGATCTCCTCCTGCGCGCAGAAGGCCTCCATCGCCTGTTTCCCTTTCCGACAATTGGTGGCCTTAAGCGATCCTGGTTTATAGTAGATGCCGGAGTGAAGCACGCCGGAGTTATGGCCGGTCTGATGCTGGGCCAAGTCCGCTTCTTTTTCCAGGAGGGTGACGCGTTTGTTCGGGAATTGCTGCGCGATTTGATAGGCGGTTGCCAAGCCGACAATTCCACCCCCAATGATCGCAACGTCTGCCTGTTGTACGCTCATGAATAAAAGAGAAGCCAGTAAGGAGACAGGATGGCCGCTACCGAAAAATCGTCAAGGACACCAAACATGTTCACTTCAGAGAGGGAGAGAAAGAGTGCGCAGGAAACGCGTTGCTATACTCCTTCACTCCCCCTCTCCCTCACTCCTTGCCGCATGGTCACCGATGCCGGCGCACTCTTCGGATGGGCTGCTGCAAGCGTCGCACTGAAGACGATCCTGCTCATCCCTGAGGCCGGCCAACCCGCCGCACGTCCCTCGCAACCTCCGGTTGCTGACGATGACGCCAATAGACATTCCGAAAATGGCGACCGCAAAGACAAGCAGCGCGGCCCAAAAGAGATTCATTGCGGCTTCCGTTGTTCTTGCACCAATTCGGCGAATTCCGGCGTTGTTTTCTCGACAAAACCGTCGTCGCCGTGAACGATCAAATAGGCTGCCAGTTCTTTCCCGACAGCCAGATTATAGCCGTCTTCCGGTCCCAGAACCATCAGGGCGGTGGCCATGGCATCGGCGTGCATGCAGTTTCGGGCTACGACAGTCACCGAGGCCAGCCGATGTTCGATCGGACGACCGGTTCGCGGGTCGATGGTGTGGGAATACCGTATGCCGTCTTTCTCGAAATAATTGCGGTAATCTCCCGAAGTTGCCAATGCCAGATCGCTCAACTCGATGATCTTAGCGAATGGGCCAGTCTGAAGCGATCGCTGATTCGGCGTCGGCTTTTCGATGCCGATCGTCCAACCAGAGCCGTCTGATTTTTCCCCCCGCGCCCGGACCTCGCCGCCAATCTCCACCATGTAAACGGTCACGCTGCGGCCCTCCAGGAACTCGGCGACGCGGTCGACCGCGAAGCCTTTGGCAATCGCCGAAAGCACAATCTCCATGTCGCCCCGATCTTTGCGCAAGGCCGGCGGCGCGGCCCGGACGTGAATTTTTCGGTAGCCGACCCGCTGGCTGACTTTGGCAATTTCGGTATCGGTCGGAAGGCCGTCGTGCCCCCCGTTCGGACCGAACCCCCACAGCCTGAGCAACGGATTGACGGTGACGTCGAAGGTTCCGCCGCTCAGCCGGCTGACACGCAGCGCTTCGGTTACTACGAGGGCGGTCTCTGCCGAAACGTCGAACCAACCGGTCTTCCGACTTTGGTTAAACCGCGAAAGTTCCGAGTCTGCCTGCCAGGTCGACATGCGGTCGTTGATCTTTCGCAGCGTCTGGTCGATTCCACTCTGTAGTTTGTTGAGGCTGACGCCAGCGGGAAGATGCACCAGCTTGACGTTGTACCGCGTCCCCATTGTCGGACCG
>CAUZTK010000287.1:0-4885 GCA_963582395.1 Planctomycetota bacterium
AACGATTTGGGGGAATACGATGAATGCCCTGCCTACACCTCGCAGATTCTCCGCGAGTTTGCCGAGGCGGGCTGGGTGAATCTGGTCGGCGGCTGTTGCGGCACGACTCCCGATCACATCCGCGCGATTGCCAAAGTGGTGGCTGAGGTCACGCCCAGACCGCTGCCCGACCGCCAGCAGTATTCCTGCTACAGCGGTCTGGAACGCTTCGAGATTCGCCCCGATTCAAACTTCACCATGATCGGCGAACGGACGAACGTGACCGGCTCGCGGAAATTCGCCCGGCTAATTCGGGAGGAGAAATACGAGGAAGCGATCGGCGTGGCCTGCGGGCAGATCAAGAATGGGGCCAACATTATCGACGTGAACTTCGACGAAGGCCTACTCGACAGCCAGCAGGTGATGACCACCTTTCTGAACCTGATCGCCACCGAACCCGACATCGCCCGCGTGCCGATTATGATCGACAGCTCCCGCTGGTCGGTCATCGAAGCGGGACTGAATTGTGTGCAAGGCAAAGCGATTGTCAATTCCATCAGCCTCAAAGAGGGGGAAGAGGCATTTCTACGGCAGGCCCGGCTGATCCGCCGATACGGAGCGGCAACGGTGGTGATGGCCTTCGATGAACAAGGACAGGCCACCGACGCCGACAGCAAAGTCGAGATCTGTCGGCGCGCCTATCGGCTGCTGACCGAATCGGTCGGCTTTTCCGCCGAAGACATTATTTTCGACCCCAATATCCTGACGGTCGGGACCGGCATCGAGGAACACGTCGGCTATGCGGTTGCGTTTCTGGAGGCCGTCCGGCGGATCAAGCATGAATGTCCTGGTGCCAAGACGTCGGGCGGGGTCAGTAATGTTTCATTTGCGTTCCGCGGCAATAACGTGGTCCGCGAGGCGATGAACGCGGCCTTTCTTTTTCACGCCATCCACGCCGGGCTCGACATGGGCATCGTCAATTCCGGCCAACTGGCCGTCTATGAAGAGATCGATCCCGAATTGCTCGTTCACGTTGAAGACGTGCTGCTGAATCGGCGGCCCGATGCGACCGACCGGCTGGTCGAATTCGCCGGCACGATCAACGAACAGGCGAGCGGCGGGCGTAAGCCCGCTGTTGCTTTGGAGTGGCGCCAAACCCCGGTCGAGGAACGGCTGAAGCACGCCCTGATGAAGGGGATCACCGAATTCATCGACGCGGACACCGAAGAAGCCCGGCAGAAGTACGACAAACCGCTCAACGTCATTCAAGGCCCGCTGATGGACGGCATGAGCGTTGTCGGTGAGCTGTTTGGCGCCGGAAAAATGTTTCTGCCGCAGGTCATCAAATCGGCCCGCGTGATGAAAAAAGCGGTCGCATATCTGACACCGTTTATGGATGCCGAGAAAGATGAGGCGGCATCAACGTCGCGCGGTATCATCGTCATGGCAACCGTCAAAGGGGACGTGCACGATATCGGCAAGAACATTGTTGGTGTGGTGCTCCGCTGCAACAATTTCGAGGTCATCGATCTGGGCGTGATGGTGCCGGCCGAAGAAATCCTGAAGACCGCTGCCGAAAAAGAGGCCGATCTGATCGGCTTAAGCGGGTTGATTACGCCGTCGCTGGACGAGATGGTTCACGTGGCCGGGGAGATGCGGCGGCTACGGTTCTCGATTCCGCTGCTTATCGGCGGGGCGACGACCAGCGCCAAACACACGGCGGTTAGGATTTCGCCGAATTACGATCAGCCGGTCATCCACGTGACGGACGCTTCGGTCTCGGTGCCTGTCGTCGAGCAACTGCTGGACGATGACAAGCGGCCCGGGTTTGTCCGCCAGATCATCGAATCGCAAGTTCGCGACCGGGAACTGTTCGCACACCGACGAAAAAAGAATCTGGTGCCGTATGACCAGGCGCTGGAAAACCGATTCCAGACCGACTGGGAAACGATCCGGATCGATACGCCATCCTGGCTTGGTTTACAAGTGCTTGATGATCAATCGCTCGAGCAGCTCGTTGAGTTCATCGACTGGTCTCCGTTTTTCAGCACCTGGGAATTGCGGGGCAAGTATCCGAAGATTTTCGACGATCCCGAGTACGGCGACGAGGCAAAAAAGCTGTTCAACGATGCGCAAGAACTGCTGAAGCGAATCGTTGCTGAAAAGCTGTTGGTAGCCCGAGGCGTGTACGGATTCTGGCCGGCCGGTTCCGACGGCGACGAAATCATCGTTTACAGTGCGGATTGTGGATTGCCGGATTCGAACGAGTGCCCAGCGCAATCCGAAATCCGAAATCCGAAATCCGAAATCTCCCGCTTCCACATGCTGCGTCAACAATGGCAGCGAAAAGGGCAAACGGAGTTCCGATCGCTGGCCGATTACGTCGCGCCCATCGACAGCGGCCGCGACGATCATATCGGCGCCTTTGCCGTCACGACCGGCAGCGGCTGCCAGGAACTCGCTGCGGACTTCGAACAACGCCATGATGACTATTCCGCTATCATGGCCAAGGCGCTGGCAGACCGGCTGGCCGAGGCCTTTGCCGAAATGCTGCACCGCCGTGCTCGCATCGAATGGGGTTACGGCCGCGAGGAACAGTTGACGAACGATGATCTGATCGCCGAGAAATACCGCGGCATCCGGCCGGCGTTCGGTTACACAGCCTGTCCCGACCACAGCGAAAAGCGGATGCTGTTCGACCTGCTGGAGGCGGAACAGAACGCCGGGATCACGCTGACCGAAAACTTCGCGATGTGGCCGGCCGCGTCAGTCAGCGGGTTGTATTTCGCGCATCCCCAATCGCGGTACTTCTCTGTCGACCGCATCTCGCAGGATCAGGTCGAAGACTACGCCCGTCGCAAAGGGATGACCGTGGCCGAGGTCGAACGCTGGCTGGCCCCTAATCTGGGATACGAACCGGAATCTCCCCAGGACCGGTAAACGTCTGAGTGCCATCGAGAATGGGCATGCTAAGCCGCCCGCGGCGAACATTTCTCTGGCGAAACGTATCCTACTTGCTACGATGGATCGAAGGAATTGTCGAGCATCCTGTGCCGGGGACGTCAGCGTGAGTGAGAACGCAACCGTGGCGGAACCGACGATTGATGAGCCGATCGTCGCTCCCAGAGACAAAAAGCGAAAAAAAACGGATTCTCGGACGCGGCCGAAGAAGCAGCCGCCCTATAGTGTCGTTGTGTACAACGACGAACGGCACACTTGGCTGTACGTCATCGGCGTGCTGCAGAGGATTTGTGGCCATCCGCGCGAACAAGCTTATCAGCTTACTTCGCAGATCCACTATGCCGGCCAGGCACATGTTTGGAGCGGGACGCTGGAGTTGGCGGAACTGAAGCGAGATCAGATTCGCGGCTTCGGGACCGATTTTTATGCTCCTCGGCCGGTCGAGTTTACGCTGGGCGTGACGATCGAGCCGCTGCCGTCGGACTGAGCAGATCTCGAAAAAGACTGGAGCGGGCCTGTAAGCCGGGTTCTGTCGTGAGCGGCCATTTTTCTGGGATGACGGTTACCCGCCACCTCGTCGAGCCTGCTTGAAACAAGCAGGCTCTATAGCGACCTACCCGGGAGTCGTGACGGGCCGGACTAACCCGTGACGGTTTGACGACGTGGTTAAATTGTCGTCTCTGCGTGCTGCTCCCTGCTTGGTCTTGCTCCGGATGGGGTTTGCCGAGCCAGACCGGTCACCCGATCTGCTGGTGCGCTCTTACCGCACCGTTTCACCCTTACCGCACGCAATGCGTGAGGCGGTTTGCTTTCTGTTGCACTTTCCCGGTCCTTGCAGACGGTGGGCGTTACCCACCACCCCGTCCTGCGGAGCCCGGACTTTCCTCCACCGCATCCTACCCAACGGGAAAGACGCGGCAGCGACCGCTGAGCCCACTCCAGTCTCGACACATTCTACGCCCTGCGGACGTCAACTGCCAGAGGGTTGTTCGTCATGAAGTGCCTGAGACTCAAAGACTCCGTAACTCTACGAGCAACGACGAATTGGCCGGCGGCGACATCATTCTTCCGACTGGCACGGAACGCAGCCGGCAACTTCGTTCTCCGAGGACCACTGCGACGCTTCACACGCCGAGCAGGTCCTGCGCCGTCGGCGGCACAGAAAGCGGTTGATCGAACTCCGGCACCACTCGGCATCGCCGATGCGTCTGGGGACCCACTCGGCATGGTAGAGACCGTCGAGTGTCGGCTCACTCTGCGTGATGCCGTCAATCCAATCGCCCGCCCTGTCTTGCCAGACACGTGCATTGGCATCCCGAACCGGCGACCAAAAGGACGAAGCCGATTCCAAGAACAACTGGTTTTTCCCCTTTGCCCATTTCATCTATCAGCTCCCTCAGGCTGCATTCGGCGACGGGGAAACTTGGTCGGACGCCGGAGAATTTGTCCCGACAATTCCCCAAGACGAGTCGGCAAAGTTCTTCAGCGAAGTCTTCACAATCGGAGATGTTGGTGGACACCGTTTCTGGCGAGTCATCGCCGCTGCCTCGGTCCCTTGGAGTTTCGGCCTCGTTAATCTTGAGTTTTCAGAATGATCGCCGCTGATGTGCGGTCACACGTGCAACACTTCTCTTAGAAAGTACCCTGATGAGACGAAGAATTCTGTTCCCGTTGCACAGGTTGTTTGAGATGTCGGGAGTTTATGCACTGGGCAGACCAACAACCAAACGCTTTCGAGAACTGTTTCAACAAAACGTCCGGATCGCCGAATCAAACCGTGTCCTCGACATGGGGTGCGGGATCGGCGGATATCGCGGCATGTTCGGCGGCGTTTACCACGGCATCGACGTCAACCCGCAATACATCGAAACTGCCCGCAAACTGCACTCCGGGATGTTTGAGGCGATGGACTGCACTGAGTTGAAGTTCGCTGAGAATACATTCG
>CAUZTK010000288.1:0-4877 GCA_963582395.1 Planctomycetota bacterium
TCTTTCCGATCAGCCAGCCCGATCCGTGGCGGAAGGCGCGCGGAGCAGACCCGGCATGGGTAAAATTCTACGGAGCAGCCGAAACGAAACCGAATGGCCAATTCACCGCATCGAGCGGGCAGATGATCTACCGTGCCGCACATCTGCCGAAGCCCTACCGGGGGAACTATTTTGTGTGCGACCCCGCGAACAATCTGATCCACCGCAGTTTGTTGAAACGTCAAGGAGTGGAATACGTGGCTCGGCGCGCGCCGGAAAACAAAACCTCCGAGTTCTTGGCTTCGACCGATCAGTGGTTCAGGCCGATGAACCTGAGCATCGGGCCGGACGGCGCTATTTATATCGTGGACATGTACCGGGAGATCATCGAAGACTTTTCGGCCATTCCGCGTTTCCTGCAGCAGCAATATGCCGAGAGCCTGGTCGCCGGCCGAAACTACGGGCGTGTCTGGCGACTGTCCTGGCAGGAAGAACGAGGCGCTTCCCGAGTTGCGTCTCCCGTTCAACTTCATTCCGCTTCGGTCGCGGAACTCGTCAAACATCTCGATCATCCGAATCACTGGTGGCGTGAGACGGCTCAGCGTCTGATCGTCGAGCGACGCGACAAGTCCGCCCGTACGGCGTTGGAAAACGAAGTGCGCAGCGGCTCCACACCGCAGGCGCGAATGCATGCCCTCTATGCTTTGGACGGTCTGTCGCTGCTCGACACGCATATTGTGGTACACGCCTTGGGAGATAAGAGCTATGGCGTTCGGCTGCATGCTCTGCAGTTGGCCGATCGCCTGCTCGATGAGCAAGCCACGGTGCTGGACCGGGTGCTGGCGATGACCGACGACTCCGACCCGCGCGTCCGCTTGCAGGTGGCGTTGACCTTGGGTGAAAGCCGGCAGGAACGGGCCGTCGACGCGCTGGCCCGCATGGCGACGGATCACGCGGACGAACGCTGGATGTCCGCTGCCATTATCAGTTCGGTCGCCCCCACGGCAGACGTCTTTCTGGCCAGGTTGTTGAAAGTTGAGAAACCCGCAGCCGGTTCGTTGGCCTTGCTCGGACCGGTGGCTGAAACAATCGGTGCCCGCCGCGATGAGTCGGCGGTTGGACGCTTCTTACAACAAGCCTCCGGTCTGACCGGCCCCGCAGCCGTCACTCGACAGCGAACACTGCTTAAAGGACTGGTACGCGGACTCGGTCGCGGCAAACCCCGTTCGTTGCGGACTGAGCAGGCCGCTCGCGGGCTGGAATGGCTGCTAGCCAGTACATCGCCCGATGTCTCTCAACTGGCCGTGCGTGTCGCCGGGTTACTAAAACTCAGCGATTCGCCGGCAATGCAGGCAGCCTGGACAACGGCGGGGAAAACGGCGTCAAATCCGGCACGACCTCTGCAGACCCGGGTCGCGGCCGTCTCGCTGCTGACAGTCGCGCCTTGGTCGCAGCAGAAACCTCTGCGAGAACTGCTCGATGCCCGCCAACCGACGCAATTGCAGCTCGCCGTCGTCAAGGCGATCGCCCATACGGATCACAAAGAGGTTCCCAAATATCTGCTCTCAAACTGGACGGGGCTCATCCCCAAAGTCCAGGAGTCGGTTGTGGATGCATTGTTCGCACGGCAGGATCGATTGGCGCAGTTGCTGGATGCCGTCGAACGAGGCATCGTGCCGGCCGTCACCTTGAGCGCCCTGCGGCGTGAGCAACTCATCGAGCACAGCAACCAGACGATCCGAAAACGAGCGCGTCAACTGCTACTCGGCCAAACGAACGACGACCGCGCTGCCGTCCTCCGTCGTTATGCATCGGCGTTAACTCTAAAGCGCGATCCGCGTCGCGGTGAGGCGGTGTTTGCAAAGACCTGCGCCAAGTGTCACCGGCTCGGAAAAAAAGGATACGAGGTCGGCCCAAACCTGCTCGCCGCCCGAACCCGCCCGGATGAAACCCTGCTCGTCGACATTCTTGATCCATCGAGTGCGCTGGCCCACGGTTATACCGTGTATACTATCGTGACGACAGACGGGCGAGTTCACACCGGTCTCCTCGCGGGTGACACGGCCACCAGTGTGACACTGCGCAATGCCAGTGATCCCGCCGCCCAAAAGCAAGGGAAAGCCGCCGTGGTAGAGGACACGATCCTCCGCATCAACATCGACGAGATGCGGGCGCTGTCGAAGTCGCTGATGCCAGACGGAATCGAAAAAGAACTGACACCCCAGAATATGGCCGACCTCATCGGTTTCCTGCGCCACTCGCTGGGACCGGTAGTCGCTCCCGGCGTGGTGTTGTTCGATGACGATCCAGCGTTCCTTGCCGCGTTGAACGAAGGCGGTGCGCGGGCCAGCCTCACTAGAGACGACAAACACGCCGGAAATGTCGCTCTGCTGCTGACCGCAGGGCAACGGCACTCACGGCGCATCCGCGGTTGGGAATACCGCATTGTCGAAAACCCCGGCGTTGCCGACAAAGTTGCCCCTGGCGCAAAGCCGTTGAATCCCCCGAGGCCTCTGCCGCGAAGTTTCCGATATCTGCGCTTCGCCTGGAAGTCAGCCGGAGCAAAGGGCGTGATGTTCGAACTGGCCGCGTCCGGCTCGTGGCCGCCGGCCGACAAACCGCTGCGTCGCTACTACAGCGGCCAGAATACGAGCAACTGGGCCGCGACGAAAATCTCCTCGGATGTCCCTACCGAGTGGACCGTTGTCACTGTCGACCTCTGGAAGGACTTCGGCGAATTCACGCTGACGGGAATCGCTCCCACCGCCTTGGAAGGCACCGCGCTCTTCGACAGTATCGAGCTGCTGCAATCGCTGCCAGATCGACGCGCGCCCCGCGAATAAAGCAGTTTTCGCTACGTCACGGCGAGTTCCAGAATTATTTTCTTCGACGAGTCTTCACTGCTGCGAGCTACCGAATCCTTCATCCTCGTGAGGGAATAATATTCAGCCGACCTACAACTCACGGCCAATTCCCGACTTGTGAACAGAGCGATTCTTCCATCTCAGCCGATTGATTTCAATGTGCTCTTTTCCACGACATTCTAGAAGTATTCTGCGCGAGTTCTCGACGGAGCGCTGAGCAGGCACTTCGTGACGAAGCCTCCGTTCAGCCGCAGTCGGGCCAGCAGTCCCGAATTGCTCGCCACGGACATTTTACGGCACTCGATGAGCAGTGCCGTAATAGGGTGGTTTTCAGGGCCCCTTGTTGTGTCACCTGGGGAACATTTTCTACCGGACGGGACGGCGATTACAGTTTGATCCTGAGACCGAAACATTCTCCGGCGATGACGAGGCGAACGGCTATCTCAGTCGCGAATACCGCAAAGGCTTCGAACTCGCGCAAATTTGAACACAGACCCGGAGTTTGCCGGTTGAATTGACCTCGCGACAGTATTGGTCGTTTAATTGCACCTCAGCATCTGAATACACCTGTCGAGATTCACCGAATCGTGTTTCGGCATTGCTGAGTTCGAACAGTCTTGCAAACGGGTGTTCTGGACACCGCTGATCGGCCGGCCCTCAATACGAATTCGCAGGGGCGGCCGGCTCCGCTCACGGCCGCTTGAGTTCCGGCAATCTCCAACGGACCACTTCGGCGAGCTTGCGATTGTCAGCGGTGCGATAGGTGTATGACGTGACCAGCGTGCCGTCAGCCAGCCGCACCGTGGGGCCGAATCCGCCGCCGCTCGGCTTCCCGACGGGTGTTTTCGTGTCCAACATGATCTGGTCGTGCTTGAGATCGAAGTGGAACCCGTCCTGCGTTTCCCTGCCGAGAACAGCCCGTACCCCCAACGGCGGCTCAATTGCCCGTTGTGTGAAGGTCAGCAGCAGCCAGCCATCTCCCAGCCGCAGGATCGACATGTACATTTGCCCGTAGCCACCCAAGTCGCGAACCTGGGTCCAATTCCGCCCCCTGTCGGTCGACGAGTAGACGATCATCCGTTCGGACTGGTCGTTGTTGCCGGGGTCCTTCGTCCCCCGCAGCGGCCACGAGTTCCCAGACCCGACCCGCAGGATCGCATAGAGCTTTCCGGAACGGGCCTGCCACAAGTGCGCTTCACCAAACAGCGTGTAGGGATAGTTCTTCGGAACGTCCTTGAAGCGAGCGGGATACTTCTCCGTCCATGTTTTGCCGCCGTCGGTGCTGCGGAGCACGTAGGATTGGCAATTGGGAGCATGTTCCGAGATGCCCAGCAGGAGCGAGTGGTCGGCCAATTCCAGCACGTTACGCGTGGTCAAACCGACGGTCCTCGGCCGAAACGCCTTCGGTTCAACTCGCATCGTCGTCCACGTCCGCCCTCCGTCCTGCGAGCGATGAAGGTAGCTGTGAGTGTAGCCGTCCCGATTGCGGACGTCTTGTGCGAGAAGATGCGAGGTGACGAAGACGGTGCCGTTCCGCGTCACCGAGAGCGCGGGCTCACGTCCCGCAATATCGGGTTCGAACCGGTTTGACCAGGTTTGGCCTCCGTCACTCGATCGGTAGACAATCGTCTGTTCGATGATCTTCCCGGCCTTCGTCCGGCGGCCGCTGAACATCGTCAACAACAACTCGTTGCGCGGCAGCAAGGCGAGCGATGGCTTGTAGTCGTCGATATTCCCGAGTCGCACACGCTCGCAAGGGAACCTCTTGACGGAGACTCTCTTGGGGTTCCTCACTTCAATGAAATCGTGTTTCTCTGCAGCGGCGGCATCACTATGCCAACCGACCGCCAGAACAATGACGAGAACACCAGGAACAACTCTTGTGATATGACCCTTAACCAGACAAACAGACGCGTCCATGAAAATCTCCTCCCAGTCCAATCAAATGCAGGCCGGCACTTCGTTCCATCGGTAGCCTTCTGGAAATCTTCCGCTCCCTCGTCGGTAACCTCGGTGAGCCCGAGAAACAACGTC
>CAUZTK010000289.1:0-4859 GCA_963582395.1 Planctomycetota bacterium
ACTGGGGTATCGTTCTGGTAAATCTTGCCATCGAGCGCCTGTCCGTAGAAGCCAGAGCATGCCTTCCAGGCATGCTCTGGCCGCAACTCATGGACGTCCGCCACGCTTCGATTTTGGTGGATCACGCAGCAAGTCTTTAATCAGAACCCATTGGGAATCAACGAGAAACGGTTTTGGGGCCGTCCTGGACCCTGTCATATTCGGCCGCCGACGTGGCGGCCATATTGACAGGAAAATAACCATGCAAGTGTCTCCTTTCACTCACTCTGGTACGCAAATTGCTCGCCATTCATTTAGTAATTTATGGTTTTGAAACTGACTCTAAGCTTGATGGCATACAAATCGCGTTCAATTAGGCCAGCCGGTTTGATTAAGGCCGTAACCGGGTACAAAAAATATTCTCCGCGAATAGTTGCGTGGTCAAGGTCGACGGCGAGGTGACAACGGACATTTGGCGTAGAGGCTGCAATCGGAATTACCGCCTTACCATGCGAATCGGTGATGGTTTGAATTTCCCGCGGAGCGTTGAAAACCAGCATACAGCTGTACTAGTTTTCAACCGTGAGTCCAGCAACGGGTTCTCCCGTCTCGACGTGCGACACGCTGACCTCGACTGGACGAGTGACATGTAAGGGGAGACACCCCACACACGATGTGATGAGAATGACCAGCGAGAAAGTCCGGACAACCAACATCAGTGAAACTCTCTGTTGAGGAAACCGCGGGGCGTCCTGTACACAAGAACGGATTTCCGGTCAATTGCGGTCGGATCGTCTCCTGCCGTCCAACGGACGTGTTTCCCGGTACGGCTTGCTGAAGTCTTGAAGTGGGCTGACCTTGATTGTCGAGGCTCCAGCCGCACGGTTTGCAAATGTCGGCGGAGCAGACAACCTCACGACCGATTTCCACCGCGTTTGCCAGCGAACTGCGGCAGTGGGGTCCCGATGCGCCCGTTGTAAGAGAAGATTCGCTGGCCGCTGCCGAATCCTACTGCCGACGGTTGGCCACGTCCCATTACGAGAACTTTCCGCTGATTTCGTGGCTGTTGCCCAAGCAGTTGCATCAGCACTTTTACAACGTTTACGCCTACTGCCGCTGGGCCGATGATTTGGGCGATGAAGTCACAGGAACTCAGCGGTCGCTCGAATTGCTGTCTTGGTGGAGAAGTGAGCTGATCGACTGTTACCGCGGATCAGCGCGTCATCCCGTCTTCGTCGCGCTGAACAAGAGCATCGAGGATCTTGCGATTCCACAACAGCCTTTCGACGATTTGATCTCGGCGTTCGAGCAAGATCAACGGGTTCACGACTACGAGACGTTCACGCAGTTGCGCGACTATTGCCGTCGCAGCGCGAATCCGGTCGGACGAATGGTCCTGCACATCTGCGGCCATGCGACTGAAGAGAACGTCGGCTGGTCCGATTCTATTTGCACTGGACTGCAGTTAGCCAACTTCTGGCAGGACGTGGCGCGATTTCGACATCGGACGCGTCTATCTGCCGCGAGAGGACCGCGATCGGTTCCGTTATTCCCGCAGCGATCTGGATTCGCGCCTGAGCAACGAAGCATTCATGAAACTGATGCGATTCGAAGTCGAACGGGCCCGCGCGTTTTTGACGGCGGGCTTGCCGCTGATCGAACAATTTCCGGGGCGGCTGCAGGTCGACATCGATTTATTTGCCCGTGGTGGCCTGAAGATCTTAGACCGCATCGAGAGAATCGGCTATGGTGTGTGGGATCGGAGGCCGGTGGTGACGAAGGGCGACGTCGCGACACTGTTTCTGGGAAGCCTCTGCCGTGCATTCGGCCGATGTTTCGGTGTACACCCCAGTAGTTCGACCGGAAAAATCGACGCCGCCGAGGGACCGAAGGTGGGTTGATGAGCGTTCCGAACAAACGGCTCGTGAGATCCGCTTCATCAGGACCAGTGGAACTGGAGCGGTCGTATGCCTGGTGCAGGTCGCTGTGTCGGAGGACGGCTGGGAACTTCTACTTTTCGTTTCTGACGCTGCCCCCCGATCGCTTACGCGACATGTACGTGTTGTACGCTTTCATGAGGGTTTCGGACGACCTGGGTGACGATGACCGGCTCCCGAACGCCGAACGTGCCACGAAGCTCAAGCGCTGGCGAATGATGCTCCAGCGGGCGCTGGACGGTGATGGTTTCCAGCATGAACTGTTCCCGGCGCTGTCGGAGGTCGTCAGCCGCTATCACCTGCCCCATGAATACCTGCACGCAGTTCTGGACGGTGTCGAGATGGACTTGAATTCATCCGGCTTCGAGACGTTCGACGATTTATCGCAGTACTGCTACCGGGTGGCCGGTGTTGTGGGACTGTGCTGCATTCATATCTGGGGGTTCCACGACGAACGAGCAAATGATCGAGCCATCGATTGCGGTTTGGCGTTTCAACTCACGAACATTCTCCGCGACCTCTCCGAAGATGCCGCACTGGGACGGATCTATCTGCCACGGGAAGATTTGCGTCGCTTCGGCTACTCCGGCGACGACATCGTCGCACAGCAACTCGACGAGCGGTTTGTGCAATTGATGCGGTTCGAGGTCGATCGTGCCCGCAGCTATTATCGCCGCGCCTGGGAATTGTTCGATAATCTCGAACCGCCGGGACGACCAATTTACCGAGCCATGTTGCAGACCTACGGCGGTCTGCTCGACCGAATCGAACAGTCCGGCTACGACGTCTACAGTCGCCGCATCAAGCTGCCAAAGTGGCGCAAAGTGTTCATCTCGGTTGACGCCATTGTGCGTGAACGGTGGTTTGGAAGGATGAAGGTTGAAGGTTGAATTCCAAAAAACATCCCCAGAAGCGCTGCGGAGCGTTCCAGGGATGTTGGTCTTTCGATCGAGAAGTTGATGGCCTCGGGGCCTGCTATTTTTTCTCTTCGCCGGTCGAATTGTTTTCCTTGTCAATTTGAGTCGCAGTGAATTTTCCTGGCTCTTGGATGAACCGCTTCACAGAATCGGCGCTGCTGAACAGGTACAGCTGCTCCTTAAACCAGACGGCATGATCCAACGAACCTTGCAGCTCGACTTCGCTTTCGACCAGAAGAACGACGTCGTGTCCGGCTTGGATCGGCGCGTACTTAGCAGGGTTCGCCTCGAAATCAGCCTGCGCCTCTTGCGAGGAGAAGTGAAACGTCACCGATTCGTAGTGGGAAGAAAACTCGGGGCGGGCATCTACCAGGTCGCGTTGATTCCGCAACATCACCGGGCAGAAACCTTTCAGGCCGGTCATCTCGCTGTGATCAGAAATCTTTTTCAGGTGATCGCTGTGGTCGGGATTGTCGTTTTCGGCAATGATCGCTTTGGTCGGGATAGGAGCGTCCACAACATTGTCTTGATCGGCCGACTGGGCCGAAAACGGATCCTGCTGGCTGTCGGCCTCGACTTCCGAAACCACTACGAAGGGGTCGACTGAGTCATCGGAATCCACCTCGACGGTCTGGATGGGTTTCTTGACAGAATCGGAAATACGAACGGTTGCTTCGTCGTTGTTGGCGGTCGTTTTCGCAGATGAAACGCTCGGTTCGGCCGGGATTGAGGCCGTCTTAAAATTATTCCGTAAACGGGTCATTTGCGGAGCTTCCGAGGGCATGGGTGGCAGACCGGCCTGGCCGACGGTTTGACGCTGCCGTCGCCTGTTCGGATTTTTGATCCCGAAAATCTTTTGGAGGAAGTTGGACCTGCGGCCAGCTCTTCTACGAGGTATCCCGGTCCGAGGAGACGCGTCAACCGTGCGATACTGGGACATTTGGGCGTCGACTCGTTGTAGATTTCGATCGCGATCCTGATTTCTGGCGCTGATGGCTGTTTTTGACAGGCCATTCTTGTACATCGACGGCATTTCACGTCCGTCGCCGGCATACAGTTTCTGCAACTCGCTCTGAATTTTGCTTTTCCGACCGCTCTGCCGGGAACCTGTTCGTTCAGAAACGCTTTGGGCCGTTCGAAGGGTCAGCGGCCTGGAGCTCGTCGGCGCTACGATACCCGGGGGCAGCAGTTTGGGACTGGAACCAGTTTCTTTCGACGAAAACGGGAGAGCTTGTTGCGAACTGGAAAGCAGTCGTGGGGAAGTTCGCTGACGGGGTTTCGAATCTGCGGCGGTATTGCTGCTGGAAGAACCGATTGCTTTCGGAGTTTGCGCACCGAGGACCGTGGGGCCGATCAGCAGCAGGCCGGTCGCCGCGAATAACAACCATCCCGATGCGGATAATTCGAGTCGTGCGTTCATGTCCCTTCGTCTCCTAAATGCGGCCGGAGTCTTATCTGACCATCATGTCCCGAGGTGAAGCCGAACCGCCGACCGTTTCGTGAAAAGCGTTCGGTTCTGAGAGATCGGTCGCTCCCGAATGTTGCACGTTCGCTTTAAGCCGTGGATAATCATTGCAATCGGTGCGACCGTTGCGAACACAGTATCTATCGGCCCTCTCCACTCCGAATTATGGCGCCTCTAAGGATTTTGCCCGCAAATCGGCGGTGCTGGCAGGAACAGGTCGTACAACCGTTAAACTTTGCGTAGATTTCGTGATCGAAACAAACTCACAGTTTGCGCGTGGCTACAGATGACGGTCGGACCGGAAAGGATAAGTTAATGAACGACGATGCAAAACCGGTTGCGACGGGTCCGGGCGAATCAGATTCTCGGCCGCCTCAGACCATTATCATTCAGCAGCCGATCCGATCTGGACGACTGTTGACCCGTCTGTTGATGATTGGGCTGACGGTCTCGATCCTGGTGATCTTTGGCATGTGGGCCCGCTACCAGGAATACTATTCTAATGTGACACCGACGCTGGAAAAGTTTCACTCGGGCGAGCGTTCGGCCCAAGAGAAGATC
>CAUZTK010000290.1:0-4847 GCA_963582395.1 Planctomycetota bacterium
TCGAGAAACGCCTGCGCGCTGCGGAACACCGAGAGCCAGCGTTTTGGCAACTCTCCTCCAGCGTTCCGGCGTGCCTGTGACCGCAGTCGCTCTAGTTGCTGTCTCGACCGACAGCGCAGCAGCTCGTCCTCCAGCGAGAGGAAAAATTGGTACGAGCCGGGATCGCCCTGCCGAGCGGCCCGGCCGATCAGTTGCCGATCGATCCGCGCTGAGCTATGAATTTCCGTCGCGATCACGTGCAGCCCGCCGCGCAGTGTGACGTCTTCGTGCAGGATGATATCGGTGCCGCGACCGGCCATGTTCGTGGCGATAGTGACTTTGCCCGGCTGACCGGCCTGCGCAATGATCTCGGCCTCTTGTTTGTGAAACCTCGCATTCAAGACCTGGTGTGGGACACCCAGCTTAGTGAGCCGGTCGTCAAGGATTTCGGAGGCGTTGACCGACGGCGTTCCGACAAGGACCGCCCGTCCGGCAGAGTGCAGGGAGACGATTTCCTCGGCGATCGTGGCCCATTTGTCCCCGAGGGTCTCAAATATTCGGGGCGGCAACCCCTGGCGAATGCACCTGCGATGTGTTGGAATCGGCGTCACCTTCAATTGGAAGGCCTTTTTCAATTCGCGCCGCGCCAGCACCGCCGTTCCAGTCATTCCCGCCAGATGAGTGTACTGGCGGAAATATCGCTGTACGGTAACTCGTGCCGCCTGACCGGTCTCAGCGGTAATCGGCAGCATCTCTTTGGCCTCCACCGCCTGATGCAGCCCGTCCTGCCATTTGCGTCCTTGCATCATCCGCCCGGTCGATTCATCGACAATGATCACCTCGTCTTCCACAACGACGTAATCGCGGTCGCGCTGAAACGCCAACCGCGCCGTCAGTGCCCGCTCGACGTGTGTGTAAAAGTCCGACGTGCCGATCGTCTGCAGCAGTGACGGCTTGGCCATCAACAGCACCTTGCGACAGCCGGCATCGGTCAGGTACGCCGTGCGGCGATCTGGTTCGTAAATATAGTCGGTTGACGATTGTAATTGCCGCGTCGCGCGATCGCTCCAACGCATCAAGCCGACCGTCGGCGCGTCGTTCGGCTGAGTCAGCCCGATAATCAGCGGCGTCCGCGCTTCGTCGATCAGAATACTGTCGGCTTCATCGATCAGCGCGAAATCATGTCCACGTTGTACCGGCTGTTCGCCTTGCGAGAACAAGCCGCCGCCGTTTCTTCGCTGCGACAGTCGTCGAGGCGAAGCCCCCATCCGCAACCGGTCTCGCAGGAAATCGAATCCCAACTCCTTGGCCGTTCCATAGGTGATGTCGCGGCTGTAGGCCTCGCGCCGTTCGTCGGTCGACATTTCGCTTTGAATGCAGCCCACCGTCAAGCCAAGCATTTGATAAATGGGTCCGATCAATTCGGAGTCGCGCTGTGCCAGATAGTCGTTGACGGTGACGACGTGACATCCACGGCCGGGCAATGCCCGGAAAAACACCGGTAGGGTGGCGGTCAGCGTTTTGCCCTCGCCGGTCTGCATTTCAGTCACATGGCCCTCGAATAGCGCAATTCCCCCCATTACCTGAACAGGATAGTGCTGCATGCCGAGCGTTCTGCGGGCCGCTTCGCGAACCATTGCAAACGACTCTTCCAGCAACTCCGGCAACGGAGTCCCGGTTTTGGCCCGCCAGCGGATTTCAATGCTGCGACGACTGAACTCGGGATCGGAGAGATCTGTCAGTTGCTGGCAGCGTGAAATGATCCGCCGTGTTGCGGACCTCCACCGAGAAAGCCGAGCCCCAGTCGGCCGACCGAATGATTTGCACCAGTGAAAAAGATGCGACAGTGTTGAAGCCACGGCAGTTCCAGCAAGAATTTTGTGGAGATCATTCCGCGCCGATTCCCCGACTCGAAAACCGGCGCGCTCTCAAGAGTGCCCTTCAATCTCCGGCCTCGTGACCGAGCAGTTCGGCCACGTGCTTAACGATTTTGCGCTGCAAAGTTCGTTTTTCGGGGCGTAACCAAGCCAGATGAATTTCGAGAATTTCGTAAACGGCCAAATCGTGGTGCTCCCTTGCCAGTTTGACGACGCGTTCCACGATTGCATCGGCCCCTGGCTGCTGGTTCGGGTCGAAGTCGACGCGGAGCACAACCCGCAGCATTCGCGGCGTGTTTTTGCGTATTCTCCGCTGACCGCCCTGCACCAGCGGGTGCGAATCCTTGAACTCTTTGGCCAGCGCTTCCTGCAGAGGCCGGAAGGGAGCGGTGTGCAGGTCCCAGTAGACGTATAGAGTACCGGTGACCACAATGCCGAAGACAAACATGCCCACAACAACCACCCGGCCGGAAATCGTGTTCGGCCGGTGCCAGGAATCGGGCGAATCTGTCGTTTCGGAATCCATGTTGCGCTTTCGATCTCAGCGTCCTTGGATGAACTCGACAAACTTGGGATCCGACAGCACGATCGGTTGCGGTCCGTCGGACGACCATTCGAGGAGCCCCGCCCGATCCACCAGAAAAATGCCTTGTGTCGGTTTCCCGGTCGTTTCGTTGAAACGTTTCCAGGCACGATGCACCTCGAAAGCGGGATCGGACAACAGCGGGAATAGAATTCGGCCGCCCCCCTTTTCGACTCTCGCGATCACCTTCCGATTCTGCTGCGGCAAAGCCGCGCTGATCGCCAAGACAACGATGCCTGCTCGATCGATTCGTTTTACCTCTTGGCGCAATCGCAACAGCCGGGGGTCGCGGTCGGCCCCCAACTCGCCATCGAAAAAGACGATGATCAGCCGATGACGTCCTAAATACGCCGACAACCTAACCCGCCGCGATGGTTTGTGGGCGTCGTACAGTTCCAGCAGCGGCGCCCGGCGTTTGACGACGCGGCCGGCGATTGCGAGCGGCCGGTTATACGTCCGCGTTTGTTTATAAGCCGTCAACCCGGCGATAACAATCGCCGCGAGCAACAGAACAAGAATCCGCTTGGACATGGGTCACCGATTTTACGGCGATCGCTACACATCGCCGACTCACTCAGCGGAACAAACCGTCCGAGAGTCGTCCGCTTCACGAAGTCACGCCCGCTGCGTTTCCTTTGGCTCGGGTCGCGTTGCCGCCTGGTGACGTTGTCGGTCGGCTTCGGCTTTATTGAGCGCTTTCAGGTAGGCGAGCGCGCTGCCCTCAATGATGTCGACACTCACGCCATTGCCACGATAAGTCCGGCCGTCCACCAACACCTCGACCGAGACTTCCCCCAGAGCATCCTTTCCCTTCGAGACACTGCGGATCTGCAAATTTTCAAGGCTGGCCGATATGCCGATCACCCGTTCCAGGGCGTGCAGCACCGCCTCAATCGGTCCGCCGCCGGTCGCCGCGTCGCGGTGGACTTTCCCATCATCGCCGGTCAACTCGACCGTGGCCGTCGGAATCGTTCCCGGCCCGGCGGTCGCATGACAGCTAACCAGCCGCCAGCGATCTGGTGTTTCGTCGGTCCGGTTTTCGATCAGCGCGACGATGTCCTGATCGTAGATCTCTTTTTTCTTGTCCGCCAGATCGATGAAGTCGTCGAACACCTTTTGGAAGGTTTCGTCGTCGAGTTCATAACCAAGCAAGGTCACGCGACCACGGAAGGCATGCCGGCCGCTGTGCTTGCCCAGCACCAGATTGGTCCCCACGAAACCGACGTCCTGCGGCTTCATGATTTCGTAGGTCAAGACATCCTGCAGAATGCCGTGTTGATGAATTCCGGCTTCGTGGGCAAAGGCATTCTGCCCGACGATCGCCTTATTGCGCTGCACCTTCATGCCGGTGATGTTTGAGACCAGATGACTCGTCGGATACAGCTTCTTGGTGTTGATGCTCGTCTGGCAACGGTAGTAGTCGTGACGAGTCTTCAGTGCCATCACAATCTCTTCCAGCGCCGCATTGCCGGCCCTCTCGCCCAGACCGTTGACGGTGCACTCGACTTGCCGGGCGCCGGCTTCGACGGCGGCCAGGCTGTTGGCGACCGCCAGACCCAGATCGTCATGACAGTGACAACTGATGACCGCCTGCTTGATGTTCGACACGTTTTTTTTGAGGTGTTCGATCACGTGTTTGAAGTGCGAAGGGACAGCGTAGCCGACCGTATCTGGGATGTTGACCGTCGTGGCGCCGGCCTGAATCGTCTTCTCGACCACCTCGCACAGAAAATCGGGCTCCGTGCGGGCCGCATCTTCCGGAGAAAACTCGACGTCAGGGCAGTAATCGACGGCCCGCCGAACCATGTCGACGGCGGTCTTGACAATCTGGGCTTTGTCCATCTTCAGCTTGTGCTCGCGATGGATGGAACTGGTGGCTAAAAAGACATGAATTCGCTTCTGCGGGGCGTCTTGCAGGGCCTGCCAGGCACGGTCGACGTCGTCTTTGCGACAACGGGCCAGTCCGCAAATGACGGCGCGGTCGCCGAACTCGCGGGCGATCTGCTGCACGGCTTCAAAATCGCCGGGCGAAGCGATGGGAAAACCGGCCTCGATCACATCGACGCCCAACTCGACCAGCGCCCGGGCCACTTCAAGCTTCTCAGACGTGTTCATACTACAGCCGGGAGACTGCTCGCCATCGCGGAGAGTGGTGTCGAAAATCGTAATTTTGTCGGCGGCCATGGCTGACTCCAAAATGAGCCGATCAATCAATTCGTCAAGAGAATACGAAACGCGCAAATCAACAAAAAACCCCAAGACCATCGAAAGGTCTCAGGGTTCTGGACGTTAAACTGGGGTCACCGCAGAACGAACCTAAGACCTCCTTCGGTCGAGAAGGCCAAGTAGCAGGTTTAGATCCAGCGATAGCGTCGATTGCATTGTGATAGATTCCAGCAGCAATAGGT
>CAUZTK010000291.1:0-4846 GCA_963582395.1 Planctomycetota bacterium
CCTGTCTGGGAATATCAATGCACTGTAATGCTGTTGGCGTCCGACTCAAGGATAACAAAAGTCCACGCATGCCATCTGCGCGAAGGCGAAGTACCCTTACGATACTTCCCCTTTGCCGACGAAGCACGCAGTTGGCGGAGCGCATTACAATTCTTCGCCGAATCGGTTTTCGAGCCAATGATGTGACGTCGGACTTGCCTTTCCAACGCACGACATAGGCCACGTCGTTCATCAAAATGCGGTCGCAATCGTGCGGCGGCGAGACCAGGAATTTTCGGATGATCTGGTTCCGCGTGCCTGGCGGTTGTTGTCGGTCTATTCCAGTAATCCAGACGCGGGTTCTACGTAGCCGTGCCGATTACCGCCGTAACATGGGCTCTGCTTCGGTGACTTCGAATTCGGCAGGTGCAGCTCAACCGGTGATCGACGTCAGCGACTCGCATATCCGGCACGAATTAGCATTGGCCATTATCGCCAGCATCAGCCCCGCCGTGCACGAGCTCGTTCCAGATTCCAACAGCTCAAACAATGCAACACCGGATTCTCAAAGATCTTGATCGTCGTACCAATTTTCTGACTGCACGGGATTCCCAAAATGGGCGGGACATCGCGCTTGCACGAGGTCTGCCTTGTATGAAACAATGCACGATTCGAACGCGAAAGATTAGTTGAACAGCTTAGCCGCATAAAAAATACATCCGAACCTTCGCCGGGGATTTTCATGAAACATCGTCGATGCGTTAGGATGCTCTCCGCCCTGCTGCTACTTCCGATTGCGCTGACCACACCGGCCGAGTCGAGCAAGAAGAAGATAAGCAAGCCGAAATCCAAACAGGAAGTCCTCAACAAGGACCTCAGCAAAGAGTTGCCGCGCATTCATCTGAAATCACCGGCCGAATCGTTGAAGAGTTTCAAGCTGCGGCCGGGTTTTAAAATCGAACTGGTGGCTGCGGAACCGTTGATCCACGATCCGATGGCCCTCGATTTCGATGAAAACGGCCGAATGTTCGTCGTGGAGCTACCAGGGTACAACGAGTACGCCTTCAAAAATCCCAACGGAAAGCATCACGGTTCGATCTGTCTGTTGGAAGACACGAACGGTGACGGGCTCTTCGACAAGAGCACGGTGTACGTTGATGGTTTGAGATATCCGACGGCGGTGGCGTGCTGGGACGGCGGGATCTTTGTGGGGGCGGCGCCCGATCTGTTGTACTGCAAAGACACCGACGGCGACGGTAAAGCCGATGTCCGCAAGGTGATCTTCACCGGTTTCGGCTCGGAAGAAGCCGGCGAGGCGGAGCTGAATTCCTTCCGTTGGGGGTTCGACAACCGGTTTCACATCTCCACGGGTCTGTACGGCGGAAATGTGCGAGCCGTCCTCGATCAGAAATCGAAACCGGCCTCGATTCGCGGCATGGGTCTCTTGTTCGATCCACGGGACCTCACGAAGTTTGAGTTGACCAGCGGAGGTGGCCAACACGGCCTCGGCGTCGACGACTGGGGCCGCCGTTTCGTCTGTTCCAACAGTGTGCCCGCTCAGACATTGATGTACGACGGACGGTATCTGGCCCGCAATCCCTATCTGCAGGCGCCGGACGCCGCGGTGAACATCGTCAAAACCGGCAAGTTCACGAAGTTGTTTCGCATCAGTCCTTCGGAGCCGTGGCGCGTCCTGCGGACGAGACTGCGGGCTAAGGGACTGGTGGGCGGATCGGCCGAGGGGGGCAAGCCCTTCGGGTTCTTCACCGGCGCTACTGGCGTGACGATCTATCGAGGCGATGCCTGGCCAAGCGACTATCGCGGCAACCTGATTGTCGGCGACGTGGCCAACAACCTGATCTTCCGGGCCAAGCTGGAGCCGAACGGCGTCGGACTGGTCGCTTCGCGGGCGGATCAGGGAGCGGAGTTCGCCGCGACCAGCGACATCTGGACGCGACCGGTTCAGTTCGCCAACGCGCCCGACGGAACGCTGTACGTACTCGACATGTACCGCGAGCTGATCGAAGGGGCCGCCTTTCTGCCGCCGGACGTCCTCAAACACCTCAACGTGGGCGGCGGCACAGATCGCGGACGGATTTATCGAATCGTCCCCGACGGATTCAAACAACCGAAGCTTCCAAGGCTGGGCAGTGCGTCGATTGCGGAACTCGTCGCATTGTTGGAACACCGCAATGGCTGGCATCGCGATACGGCTTCGCGGTTGTTGTATCAGCGGCAGGACCGCTCCGCGGTTACTGCACTCAAGAAACTTGCGAGCAAGTCATCTCTGCCGCAAGGGCGGATGCACGCCCTGTATGCCCTTGACGGTTTGAGATTGCTTGAAGTCGAGGACGTGCTGGCAGCGCTCGATGACACGGATCGGCGCGTCCGCGAACAGGTCCTGCGCCTGTCGGAACCGTTCGCGCTGGAATCACCGGCGATTCGCGATCAGTACGGCAAGATGACGAGCGATCCCGACCTGCGCGTGCGGTATCAACTGGCGTTTTCTCTGGGAGCAATCAGCGGGCGAGGCCGCAACCGCGCTCTGGTGCGGCTGATGCTCCGTGACGGCGACGACAGCTGGATTCGGCTGGCGGTCCTCAGTTCATTGAACAATGGCTCCGGCGATGTCTTCCGCCTGCTGATTGCCGATGAGAAGTTCCGGAAGTCCGCTCCTGGCCGATCGTTCCTGAACGCGCTGGCCTCGCAAATCGGCGCCGCCAACCGCAGGAACGACATCGCCGCGGTGCTTAAGAGTTTCGATGCGCTTCCGGCGAGCGAAAAATCGCTGAAGCAGGCGATCGTGCAAAGCCTCGTCTCGAAGCAGAAGGAAGCGGCTCGGAAGCAACTCGCCGGGGTCGAGGATGGCAAGGCCGGTTCAATTCTTGCGGAACTGTTGCATGACGCGAAGAAGACGGCGGCGGACGAGAAGCAGAAGATCGCGGCGCGAGCCGATGCCGTGCGCACACTCGGCCTCTCGTCCTTTGCCGACCTCGAAGGGCTCTTCGCGGAACTCCTCGATCTGCGTCAGCCCCAGCCGGTGCAGGCGGCCGTTTTGGAAACACTCGCCGGTTTCAACGACCCGCGCGTCGCGCCCTTACTGCTCAACGTGTGGTCCGGGCTCAGCCCACAGCTGCGGGCGCGAGCGACCGAGACTTTCTTTTCGCGACCGAAATGGATCACCGCCTTTCTCGACGCCGTCGAACAAGGAAAGATCGGCCGAGGAGACGTCGACCCGGCTCGGATCAAGCTGTTGCAGTCAAACGCCGTTCCGCGAATCCGCAAGCGGGCCACGAAGCTCTTCGCCGGAACGGGGCTGGCCCAGCGGCAGGAGGTGGTGGCGGCTTTTCAGAAGTCGCTGGAACTCGAGGGAAACGTTGTCCGAGGAAAAGCTGCCTTCAAGAAAGCCTGCTCCGCCTGTCATAAGCTGGAAGGTGTCGGTACGGCGGTCGGGGCGGACCTGACGGCGATTCGCAATCGCGGGACCGCTGCCGTGCTGTTCAACATCCTCGACCCCAACCGCGAAGTGAAGCCGAAGTTCCTCAACTATGTGGCGGTGACCACCGAGGGTTTGATCGTCACTGGAATGATCGTGACCGAGACGGCCAACAGCATCACCATCCGCCGAACGGACGGCATCACGGCGAGCATCCTGCGGATCGACATCGAGCAACTCAAGAGCACGGGCCTCTCGTTCATGCCGGAAGGCCTGGAGAAACAGGTCGATCTACAATCGATGGCGGACCTGCTGGAATATTTGAATTCGATCAAATAGAGTGGCAGACACAAGGTCTGCTACGCGGACCATCGCGACGTCCGCACGCGGATGAGAACCCGGGGGTTTCTGAAATCCCACGGTTCTGTCCGCTCGGCTACCAGCTGTCAATGCCAAGGGATGCGGCATGTTCAGACTGCTGCTGCTGTTCATTCTGGTGCCGACTGTTGAGCTGGCGCTGTTGATCGAGATAGGCAGGCGCATCGGGACGCTGCCGACGCTCGGCCTGATCGCGGTGACCGGCACCGTGGGCGCGTCGCTAGCCCGCTGGCAGGGGTTAAGCATCTGGCGGCAAATGCACAGCGAACTGGCCGGCGGGAAACTCCCCACGGGTCCGGTCGTCGACGGGGTGATCATCCTGGTCGCTGGGGCGCTGTTGATCACGCCGGGCGTGCTCACGGATGTTTTCGGTTTTCTGTGCCTGATTCCCGGCTTTCGCCGTCTGATCAAGAGCACATTGCGTCGGCGATTCGAACAGGCTCTTCGAGATGGACAGGTGCACGTTAACACGGGTTTTGTGCAGCGCACCGAGCGGCACTTCGAAGATCATCAGGAATGAAGTGGCATTTCACGGTCGATTCCTGAAACCGAACTACAGCACTTTCGCTCAGAAAATACCCGAAGGGTATGCTGGTCTGGGTTTTTCGGACCAATGAATAAGGTGTAGGATTTCGTCCGTAAGGAGACCTGATTCAGTGGAGAGCTCAGGATGGCATAGGGTGAATTTATTCAGCCGAACATTTAGACCTATAAAACAAGGTTGTTGAAGCCCATCAAGCTGTGCAATCTCAACCGAATTGAAACGACGATTATGGCCGGTGCCTTTCGGCGCCGAAGATTCGGCGCTCTCAATTTCGACTGTTCCTCGGTTTTCGGGTCGACGGCGGCGCCTGCATATTTGCTTGCGAAATGTTTATCTACTCGACCGTTTTCTAGGAATCCCAACAAAGGACCCATTGATGACAATGATGTTGTGTCCGGTGCCGGTAGGCGCCGGACTGGTATCGCTCCGCGTCAGTCCCCTGCCGTGGGCAGAGATTGGTGCGTGACCCACGAGCGGGCGACGTCAGGAGTCGCGAGGCCCCGGCCGTA
>CAUZTK010000292.1:0-4800 GCA_963582395.1 Planctomycetota bacterium
CTCTCGCAATACTTGCAGAAATTGCGAGAATGTCGGCTGTCCGAGATTGTTAGCCAACTCGCCCAGCAGTTGCGGTCGATGCATCAGGGGCGATTTGATCATCCGGCATTGTCGGCCGACAACGTTCTCGTCGCGGTGGACCATAACGCCGGGGAGCACTCGAGGCCGCAACTCTGGTTTTGCGATTTGGAACAAGTACGGCAGCGCCGCCATCTTTCGCGACGAAACGTTATCCAAGCACTGGCCCATCTGAACGGGAGCCTGTTGGCTGCCGAGTTGATTCGGAACACACACCGTTTGCGGTTTTTGAAAAGATATCTCGCGGAAATATTTCCGAAACACTGGAAGTCGATGTGGCGGGAGATCGATCGGCGAACGGAAAAAGAATCGGCGGTGGTCGGCCTTCCACCCTCGGAAGCACAACAGCTTTACCTCGCCGCAGACAACATAAAGCGGAAAACAGCATAGGACATGCAATGCGGCACGACGGCTGCAGGGAACAAATAGATTTGGTACGGAAGCGACATGGATGTTTGCTCCTTAGCAGACGATCGGTTTTTTGCAGACCCACAGGGCGGGCTACGGGTTATGTCCTGTTTCTGGTCGTTTGTTCATTTGGTTGTTTGTTCGGTGTCGGGTGTCGAGGACCTCAAAAGCCGATTATGCGGCCGGCACGTCACTCCATTCGCTCCGATCAACTGCTCGTTTTAAGTGACTTTCGACTGCCGGCGGAACACCCGCTGATCGAGGATCTGATGCAGCTCCGTAAGCAGGTCTCCAAGTCACTCGACCTTCCGGCAGACGGAGACGAAGTGGTTGTTTACCTGTTCGGCAACGAAACACAGTATGGGCAGTACTTGGGGGCGACCTATCCGGGTCTGCCGCCCCGTCGGGCTTACTTTGTCGGCACGCCGAAAGAGCTGGCAGTCTACACCTTCTGGGGAGACCGCATTCAGGAGGATCTGCGTCACGAATACACACACGGGCTTCTGCACGCCGCTCTGAAAACCGTTCCACTTTGGCTCGACGAAGGCCTAGCGGAATATTTTGAGGTGGCCGGTCCCAATCCAGGCACGGTCAATACCGACTACGCTTATCGATTGACCGCACTGCTGGCCAACGGCTGGCAGCCGGACATGAATCGGCTGGAGAGGTTCGAGGAGTTCTCGCAGATGCAGCGCATCGACTACCAGGAATCGTGGGCCTGGGTGCATTACATGCTGCACACGACGCCGGAAGCTAAATCAGCCCTGCTGAGCTATCTTCGTGACCTGCGCACACAGTCACAACCGGTCCCGTTGAGCGTACGGTTGGAGCAGGACCACCCGCAAGTGACGGTCCGTTTCTTGAACTACTTGGCCTCGCTGAACACGGCGTCTCTGCTCAGCCAAAAGCCGAAAAAGGAGTGGCAGCCGGCGCATCTAACGGGGGAAATCTCAGAGCCACCAGCACACGGCACTTCCCAACAATGACTGAATTGTAGACCGCTGGAAGTCTCTAAGCTGTCTCCCGTTGGCTGAACGGACCTTGGATTGGAGAACGCTCACCGCAAATCTCTCGAGGATACGATGATGTGTCACGCCGATCGAACGGCCCGGATGACCCGTGAGCTGATTACGATTTTTCTGTTGCTTGTCTCGTCTGCGGCCCTTCCGTCGGTCGATGCGGCTGAATGGAATTTTCGGGTTCGGTTGAGCGAGCAGGTTTGTGCGAAACCGTTCTCCGGGCGGGTCTATCTGCTATTCACGCGGTCTCAGCGAGAACCTCGGTTCGGGCCGAGTTGGTTCAATCCGGAATTGTTCGTCTCCCGCGACGTCCAAAACTGGGAACCGGGCCAATCGATTACGTTTTCAGGGAACCAACCGGGGAACATGCTGGCGTATCCTGTTCCGTTGTCGGAAATGAAGCTGGCCGGTTACCGTGCGCAGGCCGTTGTGCGATTGAACCCCTACGACCGCAACATCGGCACCGGTGCGGGAAACGGATACAGCCAGGTGGTCACGCTGCCGGAAGGACCGCTGGCCTCCGACGTTCCTGCACTTGTCGTCGGTAGGCTGGTCCAGCCCCGCAAGTTCGTCGAGACCCGTTGGAGCAAACTGCTCGAAGTTCGTTCGAGACTGCTCAGTAATTTTCACCATCGAGAGGTGAGAATCAAAGCGGCGGTCGTCCTTCCTGCCAGCTACTACGACCACCCGAACCGGAGATACCCGACAATTTTCTCGATTCCCGGATTCGGAGACACACACTTTCGCGGAATCACGAACCGCCCGGTCACTGAGAGAAACGAGCGCGGCGTCGAGTTCCTGCGGGTGATGCTCGACGCTAGTTGTCCGCTGGGACATCATGTGTTTGCCGATTCGGACAACAACGGACCGGTGGGAGCCGCACTCGTCGAGGAACTGATTCCGGCGTTCGACACACAGTTTTGCAGCCTCGCCAAACAGACGGCCCGCTTTCTGGCAGGTCATTCGTCGGGCGGCTGGAGCAGCCTGTGGCTACAGGTGACCTATCCCGACCATTTCGGCGGGACCTGGAGCACGGCACCCGATCCGGTCGACTTCCGTGACTTCCAGCGGATCAACCTTTATCGACCCGGTGAGAACATGTACTTCGACGCTGACGGCAATCGGCGGCCGCTGGCCCGCGTCGGCGGCCGGGTGCGGCTGTGGTACCAAGGCTTCGCCGACATGGAATGGGTGCTCGGACACGGCGGTCAACTACACAGTTTCGAGGCCGCCTTCAGCCCCCGCGGCAGGGACGGCAAACCGCTACTCGTCTGGAATCGTAAAACGGGGGCCGTCAACACCGACGTCGCCAAGACCTGGCAGAAATACGATCTTCGCCTAATTCTGGAGCGGAACTGGAAAACGCTCGGCCCAAAACTCAAGGACAAGCTACACGTTGACATGGGCGATCAGGATACGTTCTACCTCGAGGGAGCCACAATTCTCCTGAAACAATCGCTCGAAAAACTCAACAGCAACGCCGTGGTTGAAATCCATCCGGGCAAGGGTCACGGTTCTCTGTTGACGCGGCAACTGAGGGCCCGCATCCGGCGTGAGATGGTCTCGGCGTTTTTGAAGAATCACCCCTAATGCGACCTATCGGCCGTAGCCAAGAGTCAAGAGCGGAGAGCCAGAATCTATTGATGTCGATCTTTCTGGCTCTCGACTCTCCGCAACAGGCGCGCAGGTGTGACGATCTAAATCGCTGAACCCTTCAGCAACAGGCAAAAGAAAAGGAAGGGCCCGAAAACGATCCGGGCTAGATGCTGGATTCCTGCTCTTGCGGCAGCGCGAGTGGGGTCAAAGGCGATTTGGTTCGGCAGTGCCGTCTCGGTCGTCTTGCTCTGCGAGCGGCGGCTGGCTGCGAGCCGTTGGGTCACCGGCCCGAAAACGAGGTTCGTCGCCGCGAAAAATCTGCGACAAATTCGTCCGGTGGCGCAGAATGATCAACAACGGAACAGCCAGGCTGAAGGCAGACAGGCTCCAGTTCGGTTCCGAAAAAGGGGCCGTTTGAAACAACAGATGTGAAACGGCAAAGCCCACGGCGGCCAGCATCGATGCCAGGGCAACGAGCCGCGAAAGCGCAAAAACCAATAAAAAAACAACGAGGGCAGATAACGTCGCTGGCCACGACAGCACGATCACGACGCCCAAGGACGTCGCGACCCCTTTGCCGCCCCGAAACCGCAGCCAGCAAGGAAATATGTGGCCGACGATTGCCGCCACCCCGCTGCCGACTTGCAGATGCGCCGTCTCCGGATTGCCCTCAGCCAGCAGCCGAAACAGATTGGGCAACAGCCAGACCGGCAGCAGCCCCTTCAAACAATCGAGCACCAGCACGAACAAACCTAGTTTCGCCCCCAGAAGGCGCGCCACGTTGGTCGCGCCGATATTGCCACTTCCCGCTTTGCGAATGTCGAGGCCGGCGGAACTTCGCGCAACCAGATAGCCAAACGGCAACGAGCCGACGAAGTAAGCGGCAAGCAGAGTGATCCAGCCGGCAGCGATCGAACTCATCATCGGAACTGTGGTCGGCAAACAACCGTCAGCGGTCAGCCGCAGCGCGACGCGGCAGTGATCTGGTAAACTCGTCCGGCCCCACTGTACCTGGTGTCGATCGCGTTTGTCGACGATACGGCCGCATATGCAGGGCGGCCCATTGGTTTTGTTTGCCTAGCATGGTGAAGAGGCGTTGGGAATTCCAGGCATTTTCGCGTAGGGCTTGGGCGATGTTGCCGATTGTTTGGGTGCGCAGCCAGTTCATTATTCAGATTTCTCACGCCCGCCAGAATTTGCGGGGCGGCGGCGAGTTTCATTTCGTAGAAGGCTTTGGACCAGCGGCTCCATTTGCGGGTCCCATCGGCGTGCTGGCCAACCAACTCGGCGATCCGTTCGTCGAACTGGATGACGGCGATGCTCCAAATCGGCCGAGACGCCGGCATCTGAGTGATTCGTTGGATTTCCGAAGCGCATCGCCCCGCTCGAAACTCTACGTTCAATCGTCGGACCGATCAGATCAGGCATTCGTAGCGGAGCGATGCGTGCTGGTTTCAACCTGCCGGAAACTCGCGCCGGTGTCCACCCCAAAAACAGGCGTGCCTCGTCAATGCTCGCTGAATTTCCCTCAGCGTAGTCGGCGTCCGCCAGGATCCGGACAAAGTCCCGCTCACGCCGACAGCGGGCAATCCAACACACCTGGGGAGAACGATAAGGTCAGGCACAGGGTAAGGTCAGGCACGGGGTGCATGACCTACGGCTGCTGTGGTCGATCGAAGAAATCGTCGGATTTCTCGAA
>CAUZTK010000293.1:0-4769 GCA_963582395.1 Planctomycetota bacterium
TCATCCTTTGCGCAGGCACAGACTTCTTATCCGATGTTCATGAGTCTGCATCCGGTCGCCGCGAAGGTCGGGCAGACGTCTGTCCATGAGGTCAACTCACGTTACAACCTGCACGGGGCGTTCAAGGTTCTGGTGATTGGCGAAGGAGTGTCGGGCGAAATCGTCACGCCAATGGAGTTGGCAGCGGGCTCAAAGCGGTCGAACCTGACGAAGATCAAAATCCGGTTCATCGTCGCGCCCGACGCCCAACCGGGTATCCGCGATTTTCGCATCGCCACGCCGCAGGGAGCCAGCACGCTGGGACAACTCGTCATCGTTCGTGACCCGGTGATTGTCGAAAAAGAAAACAACAACACCGCCGAACAGGCGCAGCAAGTTGCCGTCCCGGCGACAGTCTGCGGCACAATTCAGAAGACGGAAGACGTTGACTTTTACCGATTTCAGATCGAGGCCGGCAGCGCACTCAATTTCCACGTCCGCTCGATGCGTCTGCAGAATAAAATCCACGACCTACAAAAGCATGCCGATCCAATCATTGCCCTGCGAAATTCATCCGGATCGACGCTTGTCACGTCGGACAATTATTTCGCCGGCGATCCGTTCATGAGTTACCGGTTCCAGCAGTCTGGCGAATATCTGCTCGAAATTCGCGACGTGCGCTATCAGGGAAATTCCTATTGGGAATACAGCGTCGAGATCAGCGATCGCCCGTTTGTCTCGAACGTCTTTCCGATGGGCCTCGCCCGGGACGAGGAGGTAAGTCTGCAGATGATCGGGGTTCAACTGCCGCCGGATTCGGCCGTCATCGGGTTCAAACTTCCGATGAACGTCCCGCCGGGACCGCAATGGTTACCGTTGCCGATTGCCGGGGAATTTTCGAACCCGGTGCCTCTGGTCGTCAGCGACCTGCCGATGCTCATCGAGACGCAACAGGAGAACAATTCGCCCTCAACGGCCCAACAAATTACGGTTCCGACCGGCATCAGCGGCCGCATTGAAACCGAGGCCGACATCGACTGCTACACCTTCGAGGCCAAACAGGGAGAAAAGTTTTCGGTCGAGGTGCTGGCCCGCCGTCAGCAGTCGTCGCTCGATTCGACGGTCCGCATTCTCGACGTGAAGGGGAAACGACTCGCCGAGAACGACGACCTGCGGCTTTACAAACGAGCCTTCGCCGATTCCTGGATCGAGAATTGGGCCGCTCCGGATGACGGAAAATATGCCATTGAAATCCGTGATTTGCATTTGCGTGGTGGGCAGTCGTTCGTCTACTTTCTGAAAGTCACGCGATCACAACCGTATTTCGAGCTGTATCTCGACACCGATAAGACACAGCTCACACCGGGTTCTGCCGGTGTGTTGTTTGTGAACGTCGTCCGGAAGAACGGGTTTGACGGCCAGGTACTGCTGCACATCGACGGACTCCCAGAGACGGTCACAGCCAGTTGCGGCCGAATTCTCGCCGGCAAAAACCGCGATGGCTGCATTGTTCTGGAAGCCGCTTCATCGGCGCCGCTTTCTGCAACCAACGTGACCGTGACCGGAACAGCCTCGCACGTGCTTGCCGAAGGAAAGACCATTGAACTGACTGCGGTGGCGACCCCGTACCAGGAGACCTACCAGCCGGGCGGCGGTCGCGGTCACTGGCCAGTGAACATGCACACCATCTCGGTCGGCGCCCCAAGTGACATCCGGGCGGTCAACCTGAGCACGTACGATGTCACGCTCAATCCGGGCGAGTCGAAACGAATCGAGATCCAAATTGATCGAGCCGAAGGCTTCAACAAAAACGTCATGCTCGATCCGACGTTTCGGCATCTGAACAGTATGTATGCCAACACGCTGCCGCCGGGCGTCACAGTCGATTCGACAAACAGCAAAACGCTGCTGACCGGTGACACGTCAAAAGGGTACATCACCCTCAAAGCCGCCGAGAAAATTGAGCCGGTCGAGAAACAGCAGGTTTCCGTCATGGCCAACGTCTCGATCAACTTTGTGATGAAAGCGACCTACAGCAGCCGGCCGCTGACGGTGACGGTCTCCAAACCGTAATCGGGTCTTATTTGCAGAGGCTTGCCAGGACCGGCGTTGCTGTCGCATTGTTTTGGTCCCCTCTGCCAGCCGGCATTTTTTCTGTGCTGCTTTCCCCTTCCGCTTGACGTGCTTTCGCCGGCTTTCTTAGAATCATCAACATTCAGACATTATCTGATGCGTTTTCCGGCATCGAATTGAAAAGGGATTGCGGCCGGAACGCACTGTGGTTTCACTAACCATAACTCACGGCGTCGTCACAATAAGTCGGCTGTCAAACGGAGTATGACTGCTTGGCCGCGCGTCTTGCCAGGACGCGGCTCAACGATTTCCCGTGTTTAGCCGCCGGTCGCAGACCGGCGCTTTCTCTCCTGGATTGAACAAGGACGAATTTCCATGCTCAACATTTTGGGTTCGATATTCGGTCGGAATTGTGACGGCAGCAGCCGTCGCGATTTTTTGAAAGTCGGAACTTTAGGGCTGAGCGGCTTTGCTCTGCCAAACCTGCTGCGGGCGCGTGCCTCGGCAGCAACCGGTGGCAAAGCGGCCAGCGAGACCTCGGTCGTGTGGTTGTGGCTTGGTGGCGGGCCGACGCACGTCGAAACATTCGACCCCAAGATGACCGCCCCGAAAGAATACCGCTCGGTCGTCGGGGAAGTGAAAACTTCGATTCCCGGCGTCACCATCGGCGGACTGCTTCCGCAGATGGCCAAAGTCGCCAAGCAGATGACCTTTGTGCGATCCTTTGCCCACAAAAATAGCGGTCATTCCGGCGGAACTCACTGGGTGATGACCGGCTACAATTTTCCGCCGGCCGATCAGGGCAGGGCTGCCGTCAAACCGTCAATCGGGGCAATCACCGCCAAGTCTCGCGGCGCCAACGATCCCCTCAGCGGGATTCCCACGTTCGTCCGCTTGAACGGTATCTTCGCCGACGGACCGGCTTGGCTCGGCGCCGGCAGCGGTCCGTTTGATTCCGGAGGCACGGCACGGCAGAACATGAATCTGCGGGTCGGTCTCGACCGGCTTTCCGATCGGCGTGGTCTGCTCAAGGGGCTCGACCGGCTCAATCGCGAAATCGATGGCAGTGGTCTGATGAAAGGTCTCGACGAATTCGAATCGCAAGCGTTCGACGTCGTGCTGGGCCGTTCCAAGCAGGCTTTCGATCTGAACCGCGAAGATCCCCGCGTCCGGGCGAAGTACGGCGGGGGATTAGGAAATCAGTTGCTGCTGGCCCGGCGGTTGTGCGAGGCGGGCACCGGTTTTGTCACCATTCACTACGGCGGATGGGACATGCACGGTAACATTGTGGGCGGACTGAAAGGTCGCTGCCCTCAAATGGATCAAGCCATCGCCGCCTTCGTCGAAGATGTCGCTCAGCGCGGACTATCGAAGAGAATTCTGCTGGTGATCACCGGAGAATTCGGACGGACTCCGCGTGTAAACGGCAGCGCCGGTCGCGACCACTGGTCGGCGCTTTCGACACTGGCCTTCGCACACGGCAATCTGAAGACCGGTCTGGTCGTCGGCGAGTCGAACTCTAAGGTCGAAGTTCCCAAGTCAGCGCCGATCGGTCCGCAGGACCTAATGGCGACAATTTTGACACACCTGGACATCGACCTCGGTTTGCATTTCAAGGACCAAGCCGGTCGGCCGACTCCCTTAATCACCACCGGCAAACCGATTCGAGAGCTTGTTTAATCACAAGTGGTGAGTTCTCAGGTAAAAATAAGCTTATCTGTACGCTCAGCCTTCCAATCCGGATAGACGGCCGCTGCTGTCGCCGAGCGAGGCGATTTTGGCATCCATGCGGTCCAGCATCGAGAGGAACAGGTTATTCAGCGGCGTCTCTTCGTCGAACTTGATGTGACGACCAGTTTTGATCGTACCGCCACCCTGGCCCGCTAGCACAATCGGCAGATCGTGATGCCAATGTTGATTGCCGTCGCTCAGCCCGCTGCCGTACATGATCATCGAATTGTCCAGCAGCGTGCCCTCGCCTTCTTGCACGGACTTCAGCTTCTCTAGGAAATAGGCGAACTGCGTGGTGTGGTAGTGGTCGATTTTAGTGATGTCGTCCATCTTCTGCTGATCGTTGCCGTGGTGCGAGAGGCTGTGCCAACCCTCTTTGACACCGACCATGGGATAGCTGCGGTTGCTGGCAGCATTGCCCAGCATGAAAGTGATGATGCGGGTGGTATCGGTCTGAAAGGCGAGCACCATCAAGTCGTACATCAAGTGAATGTGCTCGGTGAGGTCTTGCGGGCGTTCTTCGGGCACATCGAACTCGGGCACTTCCTGCCGTGTCGCGCCGGCTTTCTTGATCCGTAATTCGAGTTCGCGGACGCTGGTGAAATATTCGTTCACCTTGCGGCGGTCGGTCACGCCGAGCCGGACCTTCAACCGAGCCGCATCGTCGGCAACAAGGTCGAGAATGCTCTTGCGATTGCGGTTTCGGCGGGCGCGATCTTTTTCGTTTTGGACGTTCACACCAAACAGCCGCTCGAACGCCGATCGCGGGTTGATCTCCTTGGCCATCGGTGTGGTGGCCATCTTCCACGAAATATTGGACGAATAGGCACAGCTATAACCCGAATCGCAATTGCCGGCGTTTCGGCCTTGGTCGATGCCGAGTTCCAGCGACGGCAGGCGGGTCTGATTGCCGACCTCCTGGGCCGCCATCTGATCGACGGAAATGCCGACCTTGATGTCCACCCCGGATGTTTTGACCGGATGCG
>CAUZTK010000294.1:0-4740 GCA_963582395.1 Planctomycetota bacterium
ATTTGATACGATTCGACATGGCAGCACCTTTCGTACTTAAAGGGTTCGAGGTGTTGTCGGGCTGCCGCCATTCGTCGCGACGGCAGCCACTTTTACCATACCATTATAAAAATCGTTGTCAAATTCGTTGTCAATATACCAATTTTGGGAAACATGAATTGTCGTAAAATGTTTTAATTAAACAGTATAAAGTATTATTTGTCCAATTAGAACATCGCATAGCGAATGCACGAAGTTTACCCACTGGCCGGCGTCGGTACAATATCTTTGACGACGACCATGACAACGGCATGTCGGGAGTTGAATCGGCATGAAGACGATCCGCATCGGCAACGCGGCCGGTTTCTGGGGCGACAACCTCGATGCGCCGCGGTTACTGGCCGAATCGGGTCGGCTCGATTACCTGACTCTCGAATACCTGGCCGAGTTGACCATGTCGATTCTTGCGCATCAGAAGTCGCGCCATCCCGATGCCGGTTACGTCCGCGATTTCCTCGAGGTCGTCGAAGGTCTGATACCTGCACTACAAGCGCAGCCGGCATTGAAGATCGTGACCAACGCCGGAGGCATGAATCCGACGGCCTGCACGCGAAAAACTGCCGATATTCTGACGACGGCGGGACTGAACGACATTCCGGTTGCGGCCGTCAGCGGCGATGATCTGCTCGAAGACCTCGACGAACATCTCGTCGCCGGTGAAACGTTTGCCCATCTGCAGTCAGGCCAACCACTGGGAGATCTTCGCGACAAAACGGTGAGCGCGAATACCTATCTGGGGGCCGCCGGAATCGTCGAAGCGCTGTCGAGCAACGCTCGGATTGTGATCACCGGTCGCGTGGCCGATGCGTCGTTGACAGTCGGTCCGGCCGTTTACGAATTTGGCTGGAAGTGGGACGATTGGAACCGTCTGGCGGCCGCCACGGTTGCCGGCCATCTGATCGAATGCGGGGCGCAGATGACAGGCGGCATGTATTCTGACTGGAACGACGACATCCGTTTGGACGACGTCGGCTACCCGATTGCGGAACTCTCCGATGACGCCACGAGCGTCATGACCAAGCCGCCCGAAACCGGCGGCGCGGTGACGACCGGAACTGTGGCCGAACAGTTGGTCTACGAAATCGGCGATCCGGCCCATTATCTCACACCCGACGTCGATGCCGACTTTACGAATGTCACAACGGTCCAAGAAGCCGACGACCGTGTTCGTGTTGCCGGCGCCCGCGGAAACCCAGCTCTGAATCGGTACAAGGTTTCGCTGGCCTATCGGGATGGGTACACCGTTTCGGGAATGCTTGTGATCTGCGGCCGAGACGCGCGAAACAAGGCGCGACGCTGTGGTGAGATCATTTTCGAACGCGTCCGGCGGTCCGGCTTTGAGCTGTCGCGGACAAACATCGAGTGTCTGGGAGCTGGAGATTCGCTTCCGGGTGTTTGGCCGCCGGCCGGTGATCCGTGGGAGGTTGTGCTGCGCGTCAGTGCGCACGATCCCTCACTCGAAGCCATCGAACGTCTGGCCCGTGAACTTGTGCCGCTCGTGACTTCGGGACCGCCGGGAGTGACCGGGTACACCGGCGCGCGGCCGAAACCGAGACCGGTCCTCGCTTATTGGCCGACGACGATTTCTTCCGACCGTGTCTCGCCACATGTCACCGTCAGGACGGCCCAGGAGTGGCTGCAATGACCGAAACCATCCGGTTGTCTGTAATCGCGCATGCCCGTTCCGGCGATAAGGGAAACCACGCCAACGTCGGCGTGATTTCCTATACGGCGGCGGGCTACCGTTTTCTGGGCGATTGGCTGACCGAAGCACGGATGGCCGAGTTCTTTCTGCCGTTGAAGCTGCGAGAAGTGCGCCGGTATCCGCTGCCGGGCATTCGGGCGTACAATTTCGTACTCTCCGAAATTCTCGCCGGTGGTGCGAGCCGTTCGCTGCGAATCGACAGTCAGGGCAAGACACTCGGGTTGGCGGTGCTGGAAATGGAACTCCTCGCGCCGGCCAACATCGACGAGATGCGAAGACCGCCGCAGAGACTCGGCGGTACAAAACCACGAAGCTTTGCAGCCCCCCCAGAAATCCATTGACGATGCCCGACTCAATTCTGGACTTCGAAATTGTTCACGGCATTGCCCGTATCACGCTCAACCGTCCGCAGAAACGAAACGCATTGACCCGCGAGCTGATCGTACAACTGGCACAGACCGTGGCCACGATTCGGGCGGACGATTCGGTTCGGTTACTGGTCCTGACCGGCGCGGGACCGGTGTTTTGCGCGGGAATGGATCTCGGCCAAATGCAGGTCCGGGCCGAAAATCCCGACGCGACCGAACAATGGCAGCAAGACACGCGCGTCTATCGCGATTTGCTGGTGTCGATGTTTACGCTGCCGATTCCCACACTGGCGGTCGTTCAGGGACCTGCGCTGGCGGGCGGTCTGGGACTGGTGCTGGCCTGCGACATCGTGCTGGCGGCCGACGAAGTTTTTTTCTCGCTGCCCGAACCAAAACGGGGCATCACCGCGGCTGTGGTGGCGCCGCTGCTCGTCTACCGCATCGGTTCCGGTCCGGCCACCTCTCTGTTGCTCTGCGGTGAATCAATCTCTGCAGCCGACGGACATCGCATCGGCCTGTGTCACGCCGTTGTGCCGTGTGACGGGCTGGCCGAACGTGAACAGGAACTTGCCGGTTCCATCCTGAGCGGTGCGCCGTCGTCGTTGGCCAAAACCAAAGAGCACCTGATCGAATGCGCCGGCGCTGCGCTGATCGAACAGCTCGATGCCGGCATGCGGGTCTCGGCAGAAGCTCGCGAGACGGCCGATGCGCGAGAGGGGCTCGCCGCGTTTCTCGAAAAACGCGACCCGCATTGGTTCCCGCAAGCGGAATAAAACTTTGCCGGGGCACGACATGTTTTCGTCACGCGCCGATCCCAACCCGACGGAGTCGGAACCGAACAGGGAATCTGCCACAGAGGGTTTTTCGTCGAACTACCAAGTCATTGAGGGGGAGAGGGAGAGACGAGGAGCGGGGGAGAAAGCGGCACATTCTGGTCTGTTTTTTTGGCGTACTTGCTTACGGCACAACACTCGACGACGTAAGCCCTTGCCTCCAAACCAACGGCAGAATTATTGGTACGGCCACATGAAATTCCCAGGTTTCGCGGGTTGACAGTCGCCACGACATACTTCATTTTGCAAGATTCGCACATTGATCGACATTCAGTGAACCATGCGTTTTATTCTGAGAGCGATCGGCTTCGATGGGGGCTTACTCTGCATCTCGTGAGAACCGACTCTCCGGACGACCCAACATGAGGAAACTTAAGATGAACTCCATTCTGCCGTCGCGGAATTCAGATTCCACAAGAGGCTTGCTGATCAGGGCATGGCGACAGCGTGTGTTGCGGCTAGGCCTGCTAGCGGTCTGTCTCGGTGGCTTGGCATGTTCAGTAAAAGCTGCGGACAAGGGGTGGAAGGCGGGTATCGCCAAGGCGGTCATCACTCCGGAGAAAGGGGTCTGGTTGGCGGGCTACGGTTCGAAACGGGCACCAAATGGAAAACTGCACGACCTGTGGATGAAGGCTTTGGCGCTGGAGGACGCCGCCGGCCATCTCGTGGTCTTGATCACCAGTGATTTCCAAGGTGTCCCCAAAGGAATGAGCGACCGGGTTTTCGAGCAGATCCGCAAGAAGTTCGGGTTGGAGCGGCACCAGGTGATGCTTACCTTCTCGCACAACCACTGTGGGCCGCGCTTGGGCGACGACTTGGTCGACTACTATCCCATCGAAGCAGCGCAGGTCGAACTGGTAAATGAATACACCGCGCACATGGTCACGAAGTCTGTCTCGATGGTCGGCGAGGCGCTCTCGAAGCTCGCCCCCGCCAGCCTACAGATCGGCGAGGGACATACCACCTTTGCCGTAAATCGCCGCAACAATCGCGAGGCGGATGTTGCGTCCCTGTTGGCAAAAGGCACGCCGCTTGTTGGGCCGGTCGATCACTCGGTGCCGGTGATGACCGTGACCCGACGGAACGGAAATCTCGCGGCCGTGCTGTTCGGTTACGCGTGTCACCCAACGACGCTCAGCTTCACCAAATGGTGCGGCGATTACCCCGGTTTCGCACAGCTTGAGTTGGAGAAATTCCATCCGGGAACGACGGCGATGTTCGTCAACACGTGCGGCGGCGATCAGAACCCGCTGCCACGCCGCAAAGTCGAGTTGTGCCGGAAATACGGGAACATGCTGGCGGTCGCAGTCGAGAAAGCGATGAAGCAGCCATTAAAACCGGTGTCGTCGAGCCTGCGCACCGCGTTCGAGTCTGTCGAACTTCCGTACATGAAAGTCGTCACGCGCGAGGATCTGACAGTCGCGCTCAAGAGCAATAACCGTATCCGCAATCGCTGGGCTGCGCGGATGCTGAGGAAGCTCGACGCCGGCGAAAAATTCCCCGCATCGTATCCCTATCCGGTGCATGCGTGGCGCCTGGGCAAGGAAATGCTGGTCATCGGGATGGGCGCGGAAACCGTCGTGGATTACGCATTGCGTTTCAAAAGAGAATTCGGCCCGGGCACTTGGGTGATGGGCTACGCCGACGACATGATCTCCTACATCCCCTCGCGCCGCGTCTGGGAGGAAGGGGGCTACGAAGGGGGATCCAATCTCTACGAATATGGCCGCCCCGCCTACCGCTGGGCCGGCGACGTGGAAGACCGGATTGCTGCCTCTGTGTACAAGCTAATGAA
>CAUZTK010000295.1:0-4726 GCA_963582395.1 Planctomycetota bacterium
TCTTCGACCAGTTTTCTCGGCAGTTTGACGGCGCGGTCGTAGCTGCGGCGGGCTTCGCGGATGTTGACGGCCCTTGACGAATCGTCAGCGGTTGCCGAATTGCCACTTTCCAGCTCGGAAATCAATTCCTCGAGCCGCGGCAAAGTCGCTTGTTCGTGTACGAGTCCCGCCAGCAGGCTGAGCTGATTCGCTCGGTGTTCCGCTCCGCCGGGCGGAAGATAGGTTTGCTCGTCCCAGCCCAGGACCGCCGAACACGAAGCCAGAAGCGCTGTTTGCTTCAACTGCGAAATCAATTCGTCGTAGAGTTGATGGTCATCCGGCATGATTCAACTTGGGTCCCTTCCTGTTGGTGGCAGCGGTGGTCGCGATGTTGTTGTCCGAGATTTGTACGTGCCGCCGGATCTTACAGAGGTTTTTTCACGGAGGCGAATCATGCCAAAGTTTATTCGATCGAGCAATCGCTGTCATCGTTGCCAGACCCTCCGGGATCCGAACCAAATCGGTTGCTGGACGTTGTCAACGGCTGAATATAAGATTCGGAGACAGGGTCGGTTTGTCGGCCACAGCCAAAGTTTATCGTCCGTTGCCGTCGAAAGTGACGGGCGGGCGCACTTTTTTCACGATGAACCGTGCGGAGAGACCGTTCGGTTGACTCGGCTTTCGACCGATTCAGTGAGTTGCCCCTCACAGCGGTCCCAGCCGTCGATCAGTTCATTGAGGCCCCGCGTGCCGTATTTATTCAATACGCCCCGTCAGCAAAGCCAGATGCTAGAAGCAATCGGCGTCGATTCCGTTGACGAACTGTTCGGTCAGGTGCCTGAACCCCTGCGTCTGCAACGAGAACTTCGACTGCCCCCACCACAAACGGAACTGGAACTGGAAGCCTCGATCCGGCAGTTGGCGGCTAAAAACATCGGTGCAGCCGACCGAGTTTGCCTGCAAGGGGGGGGCGTCTACGATCATTTCATTCCCGCTGCGGTTGATGAAATCTCGGCGCGAGGCGAATTTTACACCGCCTATACGCCGTATCAGCCCGAAGCCAGTCAAGGTTCGCTGCAGGCGTTTTTCGAGTACCAGACGCTCATTTGTCAGCTAACCGGTTTGGACGTCTCGAACGCCAGTTTGTACGAAGGAGGAACGGCCGCCAGCGAAGCGGCCTTCATGGCGATGCGGATCACGGGTCGGCACGGAAAAATTGTTGTCCTCGGTTCGCTGCATCCGGAATATCGGCAGGTGCTCCGAACGTACCTGATGCACCTCGAATGTGAAGTCGTCGAGGTCCCCACCCCCCACGGAACTGCCGAGCCGGATGACCTTGCCACCGTTCTCGACGACCAGACCGCCTGCCTGATCATTCAGCACCCCAATTTTTTCGGCCATCTGGAACAGGCCGGCCGGTTGACCGAATTGGCCCACGAATATGGGGCCTTGTCGGTCGTTGTGTTCGACCCGCTCAGCCTGGGGCTGCTGAAACGTCCCGGCGACTACGGGGCCGACATTGCTGTGGCCGAAGGCCAGTCGCTCGGCATCCCCATGCAGTACGGCGGGCCGTTTCTTGGGATTCTGGCCTGCCGACAAAAGTATGTGCGTAAAATGCCGGGCCGATTGATCGGCCGCGCCACCGACGAGGCCGGCCGGCCGTGCTACGTGCTGAATCTGCAGACCCGAGAGCAACACATTCGCCGCGAAAAGGCGACCAGCAACATCTGCACCAACCAGGGATTGTTGGCGCTGCGGGCCACGGTTTATCTGGCATTGCTGGGCAAAGCCGGTTTGCGTGAGGTCTCGGAACTTTGCTGCCGCAAGGCCCATTACGCGGCCGAACAACTGACAAAGCTCGACGGCATCGAACTGATGTTCGAGCGTCCCTTCTTTAAGGAGTTTGCGCTTCGTTGCCGCGGCGGTGCCAATGTGGTCGCGGGAAAAGCGGCCGCCGCCGGATTTGACCTCGGCCCGCAACTAGACCGGTTCGCGAATCTTGACGCTGAAGGTCGTGGAAACTTATCGGCAGGCCTGCTCGTGGCGGTCACCGAAAAAAGGACTCGCGAGGAAATCGACAGATTGGTCGCCGCCCTACGGGGATGAGACCTGAAATTGATAAACGGTCGGCGGACCACTCCGGTTGGCTCTGGCTGCCCGGTCAAGGGAATCGATCGTCACAACGCCGACTTTTGAATCGTAAGTCTAAGTCTTCGGGCACGCCAAAATGCGCAACGAACAGGCCACACAACTGCTCTTCGAGCTGTCCGAACCGGGCCGGCGGGCGGCCGTCTTTCCCGACAGCGATGTCCCCGACGTTCCGCTTGATGAACTGCTGCCGCCCGAGCAGCTTGCAGAATCGCCAACCGAATTGCCAGAGTTGACCGAGCCGGACGTGATCCGGCACTTCGTGAATCTCTCGACGCTGAACATGTCAGTCGACACGCATTTTTATCCGCTCGGTAGCTGTACGATGAAGTACAACCCGAAACGTCACGAGCGGCTAGCCGGCTTGCCGGGGTTGGTCGATCTGCATCCGTATCAAGCCGAGCGGTGCGCACAGGGCATGCTGCAAATCCTCTACGAACTGCAGGAGATGCTGGCCGAGATTTCCGGACTTCCGGCCGTATCGCTGCAACCGGCTGCCGGTGCTCAGGGCGAGTTGACCGCCCTGCTGGTCGCGTCGGCTTATTTTCGTGATCGAGGTGAAAGCCGAACCAAGGTCTTGTTTCCCAGCAGCGCGCACGGCACGAACCCGGCCAGCGCCGCGATTGCCGGGTTCGACTGTGTGCAGTTGAAACGTTCTGCCGACGGGCTGGTTGATCTGGTGGAGTTGAAATCTCAACTCGACAAAAAAACCGCTGTGTTCATGGTGACCAACCCCAATACGCTGGGACTGTTCGAACCGGACATCGCCGAAATCTCCAAGATGCTGCACGATGTGGGCGGGCTGGTTTACATCGACGGTGCCAACATGAACGCAATTCTGGGAATCACGCGCCCCGGAGATTTCGGCGGCGACATGATGCACTTCAACGTCCACAAGACGTTTACCGGACCTCATGGTGCTGGCGGTCCCGGCGCGGGACCAATTGCCGTCCGACGCTTTCTGGGCGACTACCTGCCCGGTCCGGTCGTGGTCCGCTCCGCTGCTCAAAGCGTTGCCGAGACCAATGCGATTTTCCAAACGGCGACGCCTGCTCAATCGATCGGCCACATGCGGACGTTTTTTGGCAACGTGGGAATTCTGCTGCGCGGATACTTCTATCTGAAAACACTTGGTGCCCGCGGCTTGCGAGAAGTCTCGGAAAATGCCGTGCTCAACGCCAACTACCTGAAGACCCGGATCGAGGACATTCTTCCGACTCCGCATGGCCGGCATTGCCTGCACGAGTTCGTGGCCTCGGCCAGTCGGCTGCAAAAAGAGCGGGGCACCTCGGCCATGGACATCGCCAAGCGCCTGCTCGATTTCGGGTTTCACGCTCCGACAGTCTATTTTCCGCTGGACGTCTCCGAAGCTATGATGATCGAACCAACGGAAACCGAGTCGAAGGAAACGCTGGACCGCTTTGCCGAGGCGCTGCACCAAATTGTCGAAGAGGACCCGGAATTCCTGCACCGTGCGCCTCACAAAACACCCATCAGTCGTCCCGACGAGGTGACCGCCGCCCGAAAACCGGTCTTACGGTGGACTCCCGCGTTGGCAGATTCCTAAGCTGAAACTATCGGTCAGCTTGGCATCAAAATGAATCTCCTGATGCTATCACGTTGAGCCATGAGCCCACATGCCCTTTGCCGAGTTCTCATCGAACCGCGACCTCATTCCGGCGCGTGGAACATGGCCGTCGATGAAACGCTGCTGGAATCGGCGATTCATTTGCGAACCTGTACGTTGCGCTGGTACCGCTGGTCGGAAGCGACACTCTCTTTGGGCTATTTTCAGCAGGCCGACGAGGCCGTCGAGATTCCCGAATTCCGTTCTCTGCCCAAAGTCCGTCGGCTGTCCGGAGGCGGAGCGATTCTGCACCATTACGAATGGACCTATTCTTGTGCCCTTCCCTGCTCAGAACCTTCTGCGATTCGGCCTGTGGAATTGTACGCTTTTATTCACGAGGCAATCATTGCGGTTTTGCGGCGACGGGGCATCAGGCTTTGCAAGCGCGACCAGGTATCGGGGCGGCAAACCGAGCCGTTTCTCTGTTTCGGACGCGCCGACCCAAACGACGTCGTTTTGAGAGGTCACAAAGTTTTGGGCAGCGCACAGCGGCGCCGCCGCGGCGCAATCCTTCAACACGGGGCGCTGTTGTTGCGACGTTCACCGCTGGCGCCGCAGCACCTGGGAATCCTCGATTTGTCGCCCGATGCGCTGTTCGACCGCGACCTGTTTCGTGACGTGGCCTTCGAGATCGGTCATTGTCTCGCACGAGACGTCGTCGTTGGCTCACTCTCCCAGCAGGAACAAAACCGCATCGCTGAACTCGAGCAGACGCGGTATCGCTTTCTCGACTGGAGAAAAAACAAACCGTCAACAGCACGCAGACGGATACGAGATGATTGACGTACAGTTTCCGCTGGCCGCGCTTGTCTTTCCTTCAGCGGGAGCGTTGGGAACGGTGCGGAGGGGTGCCCTCAGGGATTTCGGTATTCAGGTTGCGAGGTCGTCCCAGTAATGATTCCAGTTATCGTTGTACATCAGGGATCACAGGCCAGCCATGCGGTTGACTCGTCAGACTTTCCAACGGGCTCC
>CAUZTK010000296.1:0-4698 GCA_963582395.1 Planctomycetota bacterium
CTTTAGGTTTTGGATAGCCGTCGCAATCACGCACGACACGGAGTGACGCAGAAAGAACCATAGCGTCGTAGAGCACGCGACGAAAACCGGCATTGAAGTCATGAGTCATGGGCATTGCAGATCACGAAACGATGGGTCTGCCGGATAACTTGTATTCATTCAGCATGAATTTCACGTCATGTTATCGAATTCTACCACCGGGGACCGGCATGCAACATCCAGGAGCCAAAAGCGTGCATCTCCCCCCACCCCCGCCGGAATCCGAGACAACGCGAAACAACGTCGAATGAGCCAAACAAGTCACCGAGAAACCATCGTTTTGCGACCGGTGGGTGTTGACAATTTGCGGCCGTGGAACGATCTGGTGCCACAACGAATCATCCGAAACGACGTCAAAATGTGCCAAAATAAAAATCAAAAAAATCGGCAGATTGAGACGAAGCGATTACATTTCCAGGAAGCCGCGCGTAGTGGAAGGTGCGGAACCGGTCAAGACGAACTCCGGCACGAATGGAGCGGAGGGGTAAAACGACCCAAAAAGAAGAAGAAACAAGCCGACGGTGAAGGGATTGGATGCCGACGAGATTATGGTGTTGCTTTATTTGTTCCGGGAGTGTCCTCGTCGTGACCAATAGCGGTTTGACGTACAGAGAAGCTGATTTTCAGCGAAAACGTCTGGAGTATAACTCACCGCGTGCCGTCGTTCTCTCGCCGGATCATCCGGCCATCCTTGGGAAAGACTATCCGGTTATCCAAGAAACCGAAGGGGTGGAACAGGACGACTGACTGCGGATTGCCTTCCACCCCCCATTGATCTGCTGATTCCCCCGGAGAAAGATCTGGGGCGGCACCGATCGACCAAGTTCCGGGAAGTCGTCAACGGCATTAACTACCGCTGGTCGACCGGCTGTGTTTGGCGAATGCTGCCGCATGACTTCCCACTGTGGGCGACCGTCTACACCTATTTTCGCCGCTGGCAGCACGACGGAACGCTGAAGGAACTTCGTGACCTGCTCATCAGCCGCCGGTCTTGTTCGAGAGCGGCAGACGGCCACAGAACGTTGTCAGCCGACACGGACTCCACGTTGAACGGACCAGTTTCGCACGAGCAACTCAAAAGGAATCCGGACCGTTTACCCGTCTCGGATCAGCATCCGGTTCGATGTGTTTGAGCGATCTCTGCAGAAGGAACTTGGACTTGCTTTGCCGTCGAAGTTCCGCAAAACCAGACCGGGCGGTTTGCGAATCAAACCACCTGCGACAGCAATTCGCAGCGGCGGTGATGCCGGTTGTCACGGCTCCAGCACAATTTTTCCACAGAGCGTCCCCACACTGCCGAGCGTATTCTCTTCCTGCAATCGATGAGCGGCGGCGGCTTCAGAGAGCGCAAACCTTCTACCGATATTCGGCCGCCACGCTCCGTTTTCGTAAAGGACGCTGATCGTCTTGGCGCACTCCTGCTGTTCTTCGGGCGAGGCATTGAACATCGCAAATCCGAGCAGTCTGAGATCTTTGACGTAAAAAGGGCCGACCGGAAACGTCGGGCGGGCGTTGCGGCCGGCCACCAGAATAATCCGCCCCCGTTTGGCCATCAGATCCACGGTGCGTTCCGGTGTCGGCTGGCGAAGAGTTTCGAACCAAACGTTCACGCCACCGGTTTTTTTGGCAAAGTTTCGCACATCGTCGTCCAAGGCGTGGTTGTGATAATCGAGAACCAGGTCAGCCCCCCAGCTCTCGCACAATGTTTTTTTCTCCTTCGACCCCACAGTCGCGACGACCCGGGCGCCGACCGACTTGGCCAACTGCACCACCGAGCCGCCCACGCCTCCCGTCCCGCCGTTGACGAAGACCGTCTCGCCCCCTTTCAATTTGGCGTTCAGAAACAGACCCAGATGGGCCGTGATTCCCACCATGGCCCCGGCAACCGCCTCGGCATCCGATTCGTCCGAGGGCGTCGGGTACAGCCATTTCTCGTCGACAGCGGCGTATTCGGCAAAGGTTCCCTGCCCGCCGACCAGCCCTTGGTTGCTGCCCCAGACCCGATCGCCAAGAGTCAACAGCGAGACCGCGCTGCCGCATTTTTCCACGGTCCCTGCCAGATCGCTGCCGATGATGTACGGAAACTCCAGCGGTATCGAAACGCTGCCGCTGCGGATGTACGTGTCGATAGGATTGACCGCCACAGCGCCGACTTTCACAAGCACTTGTGTGGGACCAGGTTCCGGTACAGGAAGATCGCCGAACTGAATGGCCTCCGCAGGCCCGGTCTCTAAGATGTATGCCGCCTTCATGGGTCCGGTTCCTCGTCGAACAAGCACAACCAGCGCGGATGCCAGTATCGGACGTGGCCCACCGCGGCCAACAGCAGCAACGCGGCCAGACTGACGATTGCCCCCCAGTATACGCTCGACGGTTCGTAGATCCAGACAACCGTGTGCCGGCCGGGCTTCAGGTCGACGGCCCGATACATCTGCTCGAACTCGATGGCCGGCGCAGGTTGACCGTCGATGCTCACGTTCCAACCGGGAGACATCAGGTCGGTCAAAACCAGTCGTCCACCGGTTGCGGAATTCGCTTCGATGGTGACCCGATTGGCGTTGTACTCGGCAATGCGGACCAAATCACCCGGCTGGGGATCTGCGAAGGCGACACGGTCCCGGCCTCCCTGTAGCTCGTACAGGTAAAGTGGCTCGTAAAACGGCTTGGCCCAGGCCCGATTGAGCATTGCGTCGGCATTGCGAAACAAAAGCCTCACCGGCCAATCGTCCAAATTCAGTGGCTTGAAACTAAGCACATGTGTGACACCGGCATGCTGCAACCATTCAACTTGCCCGTCGGCGGCCGATTGAGCCGGTCGCTGTTCGGTCTCCTTTTTCGGAAGGGCGGGCATTCTCAGCCGAGGATCGAAATAGACTGCCGGTCCCAGGCCCAAATAAGGCGGCGTCGACGAGACGCCGGTTAACGTTGCCAAATTTGCACCGGGCGCCAACAACCGCGGGTGAGAGTTCCCGACGAGCAGAATCCGACGAATCTCGCTTTGCTCTCGGAAATTGAAGGCGGACGTGCTGACCATCGTTGTGTTGGTCACCGCGCGGCTGACCAGAAAAAGATCGACGAGCGTCAGTCCGAAGGCAACCGTCAGAAACAATCCGGAAAGAAACCGGCCTCGAAACCGCTCACGCTGAAGCTTCTCAAGAATGGTTCCGGCAAACAGAGCAGCAGCCAGCGTCGTAACCATTCCGAACCGACCCGGACCGGTAAAAAAACTAAAGCCGGACAAATGCCGCGTCAAGGGCAACAACCAACCGGTTGCATAGACCAACGCAGCCAGTCCCAGAAAGCACCACAGCCACAACAGGCGGGTCTCCCCGTTCCATCTCAATCGACCGAAGAATAGTCCCGCCACGATCAGCGCCAGCGGAACCTGACCGAAGTACAGGTGTGCTTCAATCTTGTTCGTCTGGGAGTTGATCGGCAGCAAACGTGGGTCGCCAATCGCGGCATCGAGATCGCCATACGTCGTGTACCAGTACCACGGCGCAACGATCTGTGAGACGTAGAGCGGCGGCAAATGCCCATAACCCGGATCGTAGCCGGTCTCGGCATGACGCTGGACGTCGCTTCCGACAACGGCCCGCTGGCTGGACTGTTTCAGTTGCCAACTGGGCAACAACTGAACGGCGGCCACGGAAAATCCAACGAGCATCGCTGCCGCACAGATCAACAAAGACCGCCCACGGCGTCTCTCAACGGGTCCGGTGAGGTTAGCGTCCGCGAACCAGATCCTCAGGGGGATGTAGACCAGCAGGACCAAGTGCGTGATGAAGGCCAGATTGTAATGTCCGGCCAAGAGTTGCAGTCCGAGAGTCAGGCTCAGCAGAATCGCATACCGCAACCGACACGATTGCAGGAACGACTCGGCACACCACAAGGCAGCCGGCAGATATGTCCCGCCGACGATTGCCCATTCCAGGCAGGAGCGGGGCGGAAACCAGCCATACGTGTAAACCAGCGCTGCCAATAACGCCCCGAATACCGCCAGACCGATTTTCCGTGCATACATCCACGTCAGCAGGAATGTCAGCACGTAGTGCAGCAGATGAACGGCGTTGTAGGCCGAGATCACGTCGAGCGTGCTGTAAAACAACAAATAAAACGGGTAGAAGGCGCCGGTCTGGCTTTCACCGACGAGCGGATAACCATGACCAACAAGATTGTTCCACAGCGGCAGTTCGCCGGCCCGCAGACGGTCGGCGAAGAACATCTTTTGCGGCACGAAATATGTGTAAACGTCCCCCCCGATCAGGCCGCCGCCGGTCCACAACGGCCACCAGAACAGCCACGTCAGGCTGACTGCGGACAGAACGACGAACAGCGTAATGGCCGCCTTTGAAGAGAAGCCGAAAGCCAGGAGTCAGGGCCCTCCATGTTCCGTTGATGAAAGTTGACCAGCCTCAGTAGTTCCAAGTTTGGCTGAATTCGTATTGAAGAACGCAAGGTTCCTCGTGTAGACGGTTTGTGTCAAACCAAATCATCTTCGGATGAAGCCATACGTTCAAGGATGAACCATACCGTTTCGGTGCGTGCGGTGCACGCTTATGCGGCCTCGTTGGTCGAGGAACATCTCAAAATTTAGGATCACGGTCGAAAATGTTTGGCGTCGGTGCTGATCAATATTCTATTCTTTGCCGCCGGGCG
>CAUZTK010000297.1:0-4681 GCA_963582395.1 Planctomycetota bacterium
CGGATTGAGTTGGATCCTAGTGGTTTTCTGACGAGGGCGTCGGTGATGTAGACGTTTGAGAAAGCACAGGTCTGAACGCAACCGTGCCATCAGTGGCGCACTCCATGCCGCGGTTGCGGACTTCTGTTGTTCCGTCGCCGTTCGGGTGGCGGCGTAGACGAAGTGGGACTTGTGCCCGCTTTTTTTATTATCGGTACTTGAAGGCGGTGGATTGCATGGGGGAGGGCAGAGAACAACTAATGCAGTCAAGAACCAATCACGGACAAGCAGTACCGGCCGAAACGATGCCGCCGGAACCGAAGACCGGACGAATCGAGAAATCGACGGTTTTTGGAGGGCGCCGGTCCGGTTCGAAAGGGAGATCATGAACGGAAATGAAATCCTGAGGCTCGTTGATGCCCTTCATCGCGATAAGAACATCGAGGCGGAGATCGTCTTCGACGGGATTGAGCAGGCCATTATCTCTGCGGCGCGCAAGCATTTCGGAGAAGAGTGCGAAGTCGTTGTCGCCATCAACCGAGAAGACGGCCAAGTTTCCGCCACAATCGACGATGATCAACTGAATACAGATGAAATTGGTGAACTTTTGGGACGAATCGCCGCCCAAACTGCCAAGCAAGTGATGATCCAAAAGATCCGCGAAGCGGAACGCGACTCGCTTCATGTAGAATACTCGGCGCTGAAGAGCCAGATTATGACCGGAACGATCAGCCGCGTTGACGGTGGTTCGTGCACGGTCAACCTGGGCAAGGTCGAGGGCATTCTGCCGCGTGGCGAGCAAATCCCCGGTGAGTATTATCGCACCGGCGAGCGTGTCCGCGCGGTGATAATGGATGTCCGGAACGCGGGGAGTCGTGTGAAGATTATTTTGTCGCGGGCACATCCCGACCTGGTGCGCCGGCTGTTCGAGTTGGAAATTCCCGAAGTCGCCGAACACGTGATTGAAGTCCGCTCGTTGGCCCGTGAAGCCGGCTATCGGTCTAAGGTGGCGGTGAGCTGCATCGACAGCAAAATTGACTGCATCGGCGCCTGCGTCGGTGTAAGGGGGGCTCGGATCAGGAGCATCGTGGACGAGCTAGCCGGCGAGAGAATCGATATCGTCCGCTGGAACGATTCGTTACAGGTCCTCGTCCCGAATGCACTGCAACCGGCCGAGGTTGAGGACGTCATCCTTTGCCCGATGCTGGGGAAGGTGATTGTGCTGGTCCACGAGGAGCAGCTATCGTTGGCAATAGGGAAAAAAGGTCAAAACGTGCGGCTGGCCTCCAAGTTGATTGGTTGGGACATCCACGTCATGACCCAGGAGAAGCTGGACGTGCAATTGGACGTATCGGTTTCAGCTTTCGCCGAGGTTCCCTGCGTCAACGACGAGCTTGCCGAAAGCCTGGTGGCACAGGGATTCTTCACATTTGATGATTTGTCGGTCATCGAACCGGACCAATTGGCCGAATTGGGAGGGCTGACTGGGGAAGAATGCGATAAAATTGTTGCTTATGCCGACGTCGAAAGCGCCCGGATCGAAGTCGAAGAACAGCAGGCACGGCAAGAGGCGTATCGCAAGCGGCAATTGGAAGCGGCGCTGGCCGAGGCAGGGACGTTACCCCCAGCGGATGAGTCAACAACGCCTGAGCCGGTTGCTGACACCGAACCTGCGGTGACCGACGTTGGCGAGGTGGCTGACAACGAGTCCCAGCCACCGCCGGATGACGCAGTTTCAGTAGAGGAACCGGATGACGCAGTTTCAGTAGAGGAACCGGATGACGCAGTTTCAGTAGAGGAACCGGATGACGCAGTTTCAGTAGAGGAAGCAGAAACTGTAGTTCCGGAAGCGGCTACAGAGTTGGGTGGTGATTCGGAACTGCCCAAATTTTCATCTCTGGATGAGGCGAAAAAGGAAGCGACAGGGGAAGAGGAAATCAGTGTCGGCCGAGTGGAGACTGGCGACGGACTGGAGAATCACGCCGACGGCGAGGATGAGACGTTGAGCAAGGCGGAAGCCTCAGCGGCGGATGAGTAATCGCAGAGGCCGTTGCAGAATGGGCAGCAGGTCTGTCCGGGAGAAACGCATTTGAAGATTCGGATCTTCGCTCTCGCGAAAGAGCTGGGGTTAGACAGTAAAGTGCTGATCGATTACGCCAACAATGCGGGCGTTTCGATCAAAAACTCGGCCCTGGCAAGTATTTCGCCGGAAGAGCGGGACGTCATCGTCCAGTATATCAAGCAGCGCGAGTCGTCAGACGACTCGGCGAGCATCAGTCAATCGTTGGCGCCAGTGCGTGAGACGACGGCCACGGTGGGCGGGAAGGTTCGTGCCCTCAGAACCGCGCTTTCCGAATCGTCCGGTCGCACGCGGCGTGCAATGGTCAAAACGGCCGAATCGGCGGACGTGCCGACTGCCGAAGCACTCTCGACAGCCGTTGCCGAAGCGCCTGCTGAAACCGCGGTCGCCCCGACGGCAGATCGCGACATGACTGATGTGGATCAGGTTGTGGAGGCAGCCGCATCCACAACCGAAACAGTGATTGAAACGTCTGGCGAAACCGAGGAAAGCATCGGCACAGAACCAGTTGCAGAAGCTGCGACGACACCTGCAGACGCTCCGATGACCCGCGACGACTATGTGCCGTCCTCGGGAGTCTCCGGCAGCACGATTCGGGAGATGAAACCGCGGGGCACGATTTTCGACAGCGACTCCGGCAAGGAACGACAGTCACGGGAACGATCAAAGTCAGTCTTGCCCAACCTCGCCGCTCCCCCGAAATTTAAACAGCCCAAGGTCAAAAAAACGGCGCCGTCGGAAGGGCCGCCGCAAAAGCCGGATATGAAACTGACCCCGGACATTCTGGAAAATCAAAGTCCGTTGTCGGCACATTTGCGCAAACATGCCGAGCAGAAAGAGAAGCGGAAAAAGTTTGGCGAAAAGCTGCCGGTCGCCCTCAAATCCAAAGCCCAGCGCGAGGCGGAGGAGCAGCAACTTCGCCGTCCCCGGCAAAGGAGACGTCGGTCGGGACGAGATGACGGCTACGAAGGAAGGTCCCGTTTTTCAGGTCGTCGCCGGCAGAAACGGCAGGGCCCCGTCGTTTATCAGACGTCGGCAGAGATTCAGTTGCCGATCACACTGCGCGGCCTCTCCGAAGCGCTGGGCCGGCCGGCACGAGACCTGATCCGAATCCTGTTCGACAAGGGCGAACTGGTTAACATCAACGACAACATCACCGAAGAGACTGCCCTGGAACTGGCGCTGGAACTTGGTGTCGATCTGAAAATCAAACGGGGCCGCGATCTCGAAGAAGAACTCGCCGCCGTGCTGGAAACCGCAGATCCCCCCGAAACCCTCCAGCCGCGCCCCCCCATCGTGACGATCCTCGGCCACGTCGACCATGGAAAGACGACGCTTTTAGACAAGATCCGTTCGGCCAATGTTGCCGAGGGTGAAGCCGGCGGAATCACCCAGCACATCGCTGCCTATCAGGTCGAGCGGAACGGCCGGAAACTGACGTTTGTCGATACACCGGGGCACGCCGCCTTCAGCGAAATGCGGGCTCGCGGCGCCAACGTCACCGACATCGTGGTTTTGGTGGCCGCGGCCGACGACGGCGTGATGCCGCAAACTGTCGAGAGCATCAGCCACGCCAAAGCAGCAGGCGTACCGATGGTCGTTGCCATGAACAAAATCGACCTTCCCGACACCAATCCGGACAAGGTTCTGCAGCAACTGGCGGCCCATGAGGTGCTCTCGCCCGCCTGGGGCGGCGATACCGAAGTGGTTCAGACCTCGGCCCTCACGGGTGAAGGGCTGGACGAGCTGATCGAGACGCTGCTGGTGACCGCGGAGCTGCAAGAGTTCCAGGCCAATCCGGATCGTCCGGCCGTCGGCGTTTGCCTGGAGGGGTTTCGCGACGAAGGCCGCGGATCGCTAGCCTGGTTCATCGTACAAAACGGAACCTTACGAGTTGGTGATGTTGTTCTGTGCGGTGTGGCATTCGGCCGCATCCGCGCGATGTACAACGACCGCGGCGAAGAGGTCGAGCAGGCTGGTCCGTCGATGCCGGTCAAGGTCGCCGGTTTGGACGCTATTCCGGATGCCGGCGATCACTTTTTTGTCATGTCAGACATTGAAGAAGCTCGGCAGGTTTCGGAAGCTCGCCGGCACGCAGGACGAACAGAGCTGCTGGCTGGCCGGGGTCGGCCACGCACGCTCGAGGATATTCTCGTCGCGGCCCGTGGCGGAAAGGTCCAGGACCTTCCGCTGATCATCAAAGCCGACACGCCCGGTTCACTCGAAGCGCTTCGCGGAGAGATTCAAAAATTCGAGCACCCCGAAGTCCGCGTGATAATCGTTCACGAAGGTATCGGCGGCATCAACGAAAGCGACGTTTACCTCGCCAGCGCCTCCGGCGCCATTGTGATTGCCTTCCATGTCATCCCGGAAGACCGCGCCCGCACGCTGGCACGAAGCGAAGGTATCGAAATTCGTCGGTTTAACATCATTTACGAGGTCACCGAAACGATCAAGCGGTCTTTGGAAGGATTGCTGGAGCCGGAACGGATCGAAGTCTCGGCAGGACGCGCGCTGGTGCTGCAAACGTTCCACATCAGCCGCTATGGAACCATCGCCGGTTGCCGGGTCCTCAGTGGAACCATCGAGCGATCGAATCGGGTCCACGTCATTCGCGACCAG
>CAUZTK010000298.1:0-4657 GCA_963582395.1 Planctomycetota bacterium
TAGCTTTGCGACGGAATCGGGCTGAGCACCTCGTAAATACAATCGACCGGGCATTGGGTCGCGCACGAATTGCAAGACGTACAGGAATCTTTGTCGATGACCGCCAAGTACCGCGTTTCCTTCTTACGGTCCGCTTTTCTGGTGGCGAAGTACTCCTCAAGCGAGATTGTCATCGCGTATTCCCCGTAAGTCGTCGCAATTTCTGCCCCCGTACCGGCTGCCGGCAGACCCCTCTTGACCCAACAAAGCGCGGTTGCTCGCACGCATCCACCCGAATGGTATCGGCGCTGCTGTGAGTATTCTTGTCATTAACCGTCTCGGCAGCAAGCGAAGAAGTGGTGATCGCTACACCCGATTCCCACAGATCTGGTCAATTGGTCATTCATTCTCGGATCTCGGGCAGGGGCTAGACCTGGACTGTTGAAGAAGTCCACAAAATGGGCCAAACCACCTCGCTCGCCAGAACACCCGGCACTGGCGAACACATTGCCGTCCTCGGCATTCGTCACTACAATCTCCGTGTTTGCGGCGGTTCTCTCGAATTTGCCGAAAGCCTTGACGAACTCCACATTCAGAACCGGTCCTGGCTGCACTCCCCCGTTCTGCATTTCATGTGATCCGTGATGATCTGTCGGTGCTTTCTGAAAGCCATCGTCGGCGGTCTGTTCGTCTGCACCGTTGCCGGAGCGGGAGCCCCTGAAACTCTATATTTCAACGGGGGCGACCGGTTGCTGGGGTTCAATCGGGGGATCAGCGGTGGTGTTGTGAATTGGCAATTGCCTTCCGGAACGCTAATGCAAGTTCCGCTGGAGTCGGTGAACCGAATCGAGTACCAGTCCGCCCCCTTTTCCGCGATAGGTTCGAGCACACAATCGGCGAACCACGGGGGCTGGGGCGGGGATCAGATCCTGGGAGACGATTTCGGCCCTCCGGCCGATGTTGGCCAGTCAGCTCGGTTGGAAGGTGTCATCAGCGCTGTTTGCGGCGCCTACAGAGATCAGTGTGAACGGGCATTGGCCGAACTCGACCAATGGACTCGCCGGATCGAACTCGGCGCCCAGCTTCGAGACGGCAACAGCGAAGAGGATTTTCTGAACATTGGTTCGCGATTTGAACAACAGCGCGATAGCCGGTTTGTCGGGTTGGAACTGGGAGGCCAATATGGAAAGGCGAACGGCGCACCGACCAGCAACCGTTGGTACGGCAACAGCACGATTGACGTGAACCGGAACGGCAACTGGATTCTGTTTGTCACTTCCAAGAACGAGTTCGACGAATTCGAGAACCTCGATTTTCGGGGGACGCTGGCCGGCGGACTCGGTTACCGTTTCTACAACGACCAGAAGCGGCGACTGATTCTTCGTCTCGGTCCAGGTGTGACGCATGAAAGGTTTCACGCCCCCCGTTTGCGTCGCACCACGCCCGATCTGCTCGGAGAAGTGGAAGTCCGCTGGCCGCTCTTCGACCGCGCCGAGTTGGAACACAAAACCACGGTCAACCCCAGCCTCGAAGATCTTGATGTGTTCCGTCTGGTCAGCAACCATGGCGTCCTGGTACGGCTCGACGAAAACGAGCGCTGGTCGCTGAAGCTCGGTTTACGGCATGAGTACAACTCTAAGCCGAACAAAGGCCGCCGACGCAGCGACTTTACGACGCTGCTGCAACTCGTTTACGACGTGCAATAGCCGTAGCCGCGGGCCCCCCGTTCGTTATTCGTTTCACCGTTGCTTTCGGTGCCCCTCACAAGGCCGTATACTGTCCAGGACGGTCTGCGGATGCCGACCATCGTCATCTCTGGTCGAATTCAGTGGGGGGGTCCGATGGCCTTGTATGGTTACGTTGAGCAGCATTGTGAGCTGACCCGCCGATACTTTCTTGGTCTCGGTGCCGCGGGAATGGCTGGCATGGCCGTCTCGCCACTGTTGGCCGATCCAAGCCCGCGGTCGCCGCAACTGACCGAGGCGATCAGCAAACTTCGGTATCTGACTCCACAGGTGGACTTCGGCACGGTCGAGCGCGGCAAGCCACTGCCGTACACACTCCCCGAGGAGAAGCTGAAGGCTGCCGGCATGACCCGCGAAACGTGGCAACTGGAAGTGGTCCCTGATCCCGATAGCAACCCGGTCATGGAGAAATCGCTCTCGAAGGAACAAGGCAACGCGCTCGATTTTTCCGGGCTGATGAAACTGGCCGATAATCACGCCGTCCGCTTCGCCAAGGTGATGACCTGCAACAACGGTGGCTCGCCGTTGGGCATGGGAATTTGGGAAGGCGTGCCGCTGCGTGAGATCATCTGGTTCACTCGACCGAAGGAGAACATCCGACGGGTGTTTTATCATGGTTATCACAACGACGACCCGAAACAGCTCTTTCAAAGTTCGATGCCGATCGGACGCGTGCTGGAAGATCCGCCCGGCATGCCGCCGGTAATTCTATGTTACCGGCTCAATGGGAAGCCGTTGTCCGGGAAACGGGGCGGTCCTGTGCGGCTCATCGCTCCGGAAGCGTACGGTTTCAAATCGGTCAAGTGGTTGAACCGGGTCGTGCTGACAAACCTGTTCCATGCCAACGACACCTATGCCCACGGCAACAACGACGTCGACAGTTGGCTGAAGACGTTCGCCCGCATGCTGTCAGCGCCGGGTCGGGTCAAGGAGGGCGAGCTGATTCCCGTGACCGGCGTGGCACAGGTCGGGATTTCAGGACTCCGCAAGGTGCAGGTGTGGGTGACGTCGAAGCCAACGAATCTCCCAGATGACGACCCTTATTTTACCCGTGGCGACTGGCGGGACGCCGAGATTCTCGCACCGCCCACCCATTGGGGCGGCGACCTTGCCGACGGCCGGTTGCCGGGAACGCCGCTCGGTTTCGATCCGAAAACGAACCGGCCGAAAACATGGCCGATGCGTTACGCCATTGCTCACTGGGCGTCGCTGATTCCCGGTCTTGCTGCCGGCAAATACGATCTGCGCTGCCGCACGATTGATGACAATGGTTTGGCTCAGCCGCTGCCGCGCCCGTTCCGAAAATCGGGTCGAAACTCGATCGAGCGCAAAACATTGATCGTCGAGGCGTAACCTGGACGATCCGCAAGCAAATTCGAAGCACGAAATCCGAAACAAACTCGAAATCCGAATGTTTAAAACGTGCCACCGGCGGTTTCTGTCATTGGGAATTCGGATTTGTTTCGGATTTCGTGCTTCGTATTTCGGATTTGCAATATGGGGGCACGGCGCGCAGAATTCATGACGAAAGACTCTCATCGCTTGATGATTTCGGTGTTTGCCGTCATCGTGGCGCTCGGCGTGTTGTTGTACGCGGCCTTCGGCCTGACTGGTCGTTCGTCCAAGCCGCCGGCGGCGATTCCCAAGGCTGGCAAAGCCGCCCAGAAGACCGAAGCAACCGAGCGCTCGCAGAGACCGCTCGTCGTCGAAGAGCCGGCCGACCCCCCCCAAGGGATGGCCTGGATTCCGGGCGGCACGTTCACCATGGGCGACCGGGACGGTGCCCCCGACAAACATCCCGAACACCTCCATGACATCCCGGAGCATCGGGACGCCGTCTCTGAACACCACGTGACGCTGGACGGCTTTTGGATCGACAAGACGGAAGTCACGAATGCACAGTTCCAGGAGTTCGTCGACGCGACCAGGTACGTCACCGTGTCCGAGAAAAGACCGCAGCGAGAAGACTTTGCCGGTCAAATTTCCGACGTCAACATGATTCCTGAGGAGAACCTCGTTGCCGGATCAATCTGCTTCAACTCCAGCTTCGACCCGAAAACACTGAAGAAAGATCATCCGCTTTGGCCGTACCAGGTTTGGAAATACGTCGCGGGTGCGAACTGGCGGCATCCGGCAGGCCCCGATTCCTCAATCGAGCAGAAGCGACTTCATCCCGTCGTACACGTCTCGTGGGATGACGCCACAGCATACTGCCGGTGGGCCGGCAAACGGCTTCCGACCGAGGCCGAATGGGAATATGCCGCCCGCGGCGGATTGCACGGGAAAAACTATCCCTGGGGCGACGAGTTCAGGCCGAACGGCAAGTGGCCACACAACATTTGGCAGGGCGAGTTTCCCTACAAAAACAGCGGCGAAGACGGATTTCTGGCAACTGCTCCGGTTGGTTCATTTTCGCCCAACGGTTTCGGGCTGCTGGACATGACTGGCAATGTTTGGGAATGGTGCTTCGATTGGTATCGGCCGGAATACTATCTCCACAGTCCTCAGCGAAATCCGTTCGGTCCCATCAGCAGTTTCGACCCGCAGGAACCCAACATTCCCAAGCGAGTGCAGCGCGGCGGGTCGTTTATGTGTAGTGATCAGTACTGCATCGGCTACAGCGTACACTCCAGAATGAAAGGCGAATCTGGCAGCGGTGCCTTTCACACCGGGTTCCGCTGCGTGGTCCCGGCCGACGGTCTCGACGAGCATCGCCAAGCACCGGCGCAACGTTCGCCAAAAGAGCGTCCTGAGTAGGCCCTTACCTAATTGGGGGCGAAACGTGAATTTTGTTGTCGCTTTTTTCGTTTGGAGTTTCCGAGGCCGATTTGCCGCTTGCGGCATAGCGAACCACACAAGCCCGCGATACCAAACCGGCCAACTTCGTTAGAAGTCGACTTTTGCAATTTCGTTTCCAACGATCCAAAACGTCT
>CAUZTK010000299.1:0-4636 GCA_963582395.1 Planctomycetota bacterium
CGAACGGATCGTATTCGGCCCGAAAACCGGCGGGCGATTTGGCGACGACGATTCCGCAGGTGCGCGGATCGAGACCGGCCGCCTCGTACAGCCGCGGTGAACTGCCCGGACCGCTGTTCTCGACGAACAGAACGCTCACGTCTCCGCAGCGGACCACGGCCCCGCGTCCCATGTGAATCGGCAGGTTGTTGCCGATGTGCCCATCCAGAACGAAATCAACCTCGACCAGCTTCTCGACCGTGCCGCGAAAACGAATGGGCGAGCAGTACTCCGGGGCAAACTCGCCGCCGACCAAGGCCTCGAATGTCCCTCCCAGACCCGTCTGCCGCGCCACGGCAACCGCATCCGGATCGACCAGAAAGGTCATAGCGCCGTGCGGAATGTTGCCCTGGGCGAGAAACTCTTGGAGCAGATGCACCTGATCGCCCGGAGAACCGCTGTTGGTGGCGTCGGCCCCATCACCGATGACGATGGGATGTCCGCCGTGCTGCAGGGCCTTGCGAACGATCTCTGCCGGTTCGTATCGTTCGACGTCTTCCATAGCAGAGCGGATTTTCCAGCATTCTTCGGCGAGTTCGTCGACGGTCCTTTTCCAGCGAGCGCCTGGGCCGGTTGTGGTGAGAGTAACCGTCCAGCCAAGCCGGGCCACGTCGAACCACGGCATGGCCATGTAGATTCCGGCCGAGAGCACGGCGGCATCGGTTTCCAGCTCTTCCAGGCAACGATACAGCGGGGCTGGAATGCCGGTGAAGGTGTTGTGGTTCTCGGCGGCGGTGATCATCGGCAGCTTTCGCAGGTATGTTACCGGCCGGACACCATCATCGAAGATCATCCGCAAGCCGGCGGCGGCGCGCTGGCCGGTTTCGACCGAGTCGAGGTGCGGGCAGGCCTGGTAACCGACCAGCAGGTCGGCGCCCTCGATCATGCGGTCGGTGATGTTGGCGTGCAGATCGAGCGTGCCGACAATCGGGACTTCCGGACCGACTGCTTCCCGCACGAGTTGCAACAGGGCACCCGTCAGGTCGTCCTGTCCGTCGGCAGCCATCGCGCCGTGCAGGGCCAGAAAAACGGCATCGACCGGCCCCAACCCGGTCAGCCGATCCTGAAAAACGTCTTGGATGTGTTTCCAGGTTTCGGCATCGACCCGGCCCCAGGGCCAACAGACGAAGCGAGCCAGACCGGGGAATTCGGTCTCCGGTTTCCAGGCCCGACAACTTTGCAGAAATCCGCCCAGCTCTCCTGTCTCGCCATATTGACCGACCACCTCATCCCCGACCGCCACGCCCCAATTCTCGAAGTCGCCAAGCGTGGTTGGATTACGGTTAAAGGTGTTCGTTTCCTGCCACAACTGTCCAACGGCAATTCGCATGAGTTGGTCCTCTGTTTCGGTATCTGGGTGAAATGTTAACAACAACAACGATCATCCAGGAGGAGCGGGGTGGTCTGCGGCCAGAATTTCTGGCATTCTAAACCCGGGTGGCCCGACCGGCTTGCGGTCGGATGCCGTCTGGTACAAGAGACCAGTCCCTCAACGGACAACAAGAAAAGACGTCCTTTTTCTAATTGGAAAGCGAATGGTGCGGGATTCTTATCGCTGCGCGACCCGGCTACGAGATGACCTGGCCACCCCAGTTCTCTTTTCCTGCTAGAAAAACTGGCCACACACACGGCCTGAACCATTCGCCCCGCGATTGATTGTTGCACCATCTTGCAGCACAATAAACCGTCGCTGCAGTGCGACGTCCGTTTGCTTTATGATCGGTGCCGGCTCGTCCGAATGAAAAACAGAACCAGAACGTCGGTATGACGGACATACCGGGCAGCACGCAAATCGGAACCGGTGGCGAAGCTGAACCGACTGCACTTGCCAATGCTGAGACGCACGATCGCGCGCCGGAAAAGAGTCTGCCGATGGCCACACGGGCCGCCGCCGTCGGTGACAAAACCGAAACGCATTTCTGGCTCCACCGCAGCGATCAATTGGTCGTTGGTGTTCTTGTCGTGGCGGCGCTGCTGCAGATGGTCTGCCACTGGGTTCGGCTCAGCGGCTGGAACCGGCATCCGATTGAAATCGAGCGGCCGGTGCAGTACTAGTTTGATTTCCGGTTGGAGATGAACACGGCGACTTGGGTCGAGTGGATCCAGTTGCAAGGCATCGGTGAGATGTTGGCCCACCGCATTGTCGAAGACCGTGAGCAAAACGTGCCCTACCGAAGCATCGACGATCTTCAGCGGGTCAAAGGCATCGATCCGAAAATTGTGGAGAAGCTCCGCCCCTGGTTGACGCTCGAAAACCAACTCGACGAAACCGCGTCTCGACAGACCGCATCCCGATAGGTCGCTCGAACACGAGTTGAACAAGGCCACGCTCTGTGGCTGCGTTCCTGAATCATGCAAGCTTGTTTTTCGCGGTAAGTTCGCATCGAATGGAATTGGCGACAACTGACAAAAAATTTCGACCCTTCAAATTCAGACCGAGAGAACACACAGTCATGAAATGCGACATCTTGATTCGCGGCGGTGAAGTCATCGACCCCTCTCAACAATTGCACGGCATTCGAGACGTGGCCATTCGCGACGGAAAAATCCTGAAACTCGGCGAGAAATTCGCCGATGTCGATGCCCAGCACACCATCGACGCCCGTGGACTTTACGTGGTTCCGGGACTGATCGATCTGCACCTGCACGTTTATCGTGACCATATCCCCCTGGGTCTGGAGCCGGATCCGCTCTGTCCTTCGGGCGGGGTCACGACGATGCTCGATGTGGGATCGGCCGGGTCGTACAACTTCGGCGGGTTTCGCCGCGATGTGATCGATCGGGCCGAGACGCAGATTCTGGCGCTGGTCAATCTTTCCTGTATCGGGTTGGCGGTTGCAAATTGGGGCGAGCTGCGCGATCGCCGCTATGCCGACCCGCAGGGCGCCATTCGCACCATTCGGGAGCATCCAGAGGTGGCGATTGGTGTGAAGATTCGGGCCAGCAAACGTATTATCGGCGAAGGCGAGGCGGGCTGGGCCAACTTCCGCGAAGCGGTCAGCGCCGCCCGCGAGTCGGGAACATGGTTGATGGTACACATCGGCGAAAGCCCCATGTCGATCCCCGAAATGCTGGAGCATCTCGAACCGGGCGATTCCATTACGCACTGCTTCAAAGGGGGCAGCCAACGCATTCTCGACGAAAACGACAAAGTCTTCCCCGCGGTCAGAGAAGCGGCCGAGCGGGGCGTCATCTTCGACGTGGGTCACGGATTCGGCAGCTTTCAGTGGCAGGTGGCCGAAGCCGCTCTAGATGATGGGCTGGAGCCGACCACCATCAGCACCGACTTGCACACGAGAAACATTCACGGGCCGGTCTACGACATGCCGACCACCATGTCGAAGTTTTTAATGCTCGGCGTTCCGCTGGAGCGCGTCATTGAAATGTCGACGACACGGCCGGCAGCGGCCCTCAACAAAAGCGATGAACTTGGCACTCTGCGGGAGGGGACCATCGCCGACGTCGCCATCCTGGAGAAACGTGACGGGCGGTTCGTCTTCACCGATAGCTACCGCCAAAACCGGACCGGCAACGTGTTGCTTTCGGCCGCTTGTACGATTCGACGCGGAAAGATGGTCCCCGGCGGTGGTGGGCTGCGGATGCGTTTTCTAGCAGAGTGAGCAATTTGGGTCGTCGATTACCGCGCCGGTTTTTCCGGCGACTGGCAAAACTCTTCGTATTCCGCCAGCGTCTTCTCGTCCGGGGGATAAGTCCCGGCAAGTGGCGAACCGCTGCGGATTTTTCTGAGAAAGAAATCTTCGCGATGTTCCTGCGCGGCCGCCTCCTCAGCAACCTGCCCGGCGACGTGCCGCGGAATCACAACAACACCCTCGCCATCACCGACCAGAATGTCGCCGGGATAGACGGCGACGCCTGCACAACCAATCGGAAGTTGACAATCGACCGGGTGATGGATCGTCTTGTTGGTGGCGGCGTGAGCCGAACGGGCGTAGGCGGGAATGCCGATCTCAGCGATGGCCGGCGAATCGCGGAACGCGCCGTCGGTGACGATGCCTACCGCTCCGCGGACGAACATCCGCATCGCCAGAATGTTGCCCATAGTGCCGGCCCGTTCGTCGCCCCGCGCGTCGATCACCAACACGTCTCGCGGGCCAACCTGTTCAATCGCCAGCCGCTGCTGGTCGGTGAGGTTATCGAATACGCCGGACGAGTCGAGATCTTCCCGCGCGGGGATGTACCGCAACGTGAAGGCCTGACCCACCATCCGCAGATTCGGCAGGAGCGGTTTGGCACCGGTTACAAACGTGTTCCACAGCCCATGTTTCGACAAAACAGTCGTCAGCGTCGCCGTGCTCGGTTTTCTCAGCAGGTCCCAGGTTTTCTCGGCAATCGGTTCGAGTTCCGGCATCGTTGTCGCTTTCGGTTGAGAGGTTGAGAGGAAGTCGGCGGTCCATGTCACGAGCCATTATTGTATCGACAACGCGAATGGTACACATCTCGCGGCAATCGGATTGTTCGCGGCGAATGTCGGCGAGTAGGTACGCGTCCGTCCTGTCCGTGGTCATGTTGGCGAGAATGGAACGGAGCGGCTAATTCGAACGGACTCGACGATGGGCTCGACGCCGTTGGGTGCGGG
>CAUZTK010000300.1:0-4631 GCA_963582395.1 Planctomycetota bacterium
TGTTAAACTGGGGTCCATTCCGAGCTTGGATCGGTTCCAGGCTCAAGCCATCTGGGAAATGTCGGCTTAAGCGAAGTGAAAGGCTGGCATCGCGATTTGATCCGCGATTACAGCCGGCGGATGGAGATCGATGCCGTTTCCATTATGTTTTATCTGTCGGATGTCACAAGTCACGATCATTGTTTTTCCATCGTGCCCGAAACCCACAATCGGCTCGTCGACGTGAACCCGTTGGATGTTCCGGAGGATGCGGGCGTCGACGTCATCGGGCCGGCAGGCACTGCGGTCATCTTCCACGCTAGAGCAATTCACGGCGGGCGGTTGAAGCCAAACAGCTCACAGCGGCGGACGCTGCAGGCATACTATTCTCACTGGAGCGACCAGCGCACGGCAGAATGGTCTGAAATTCCGCCGCGTTTGTATCGGAAACAGGATTCGGCCTTGCCGCCCCATTTCTATGCGAAATGGAACGTCACCAACATTCTCGACGGAGTCGGCAAACGTCCGGACGACCTCGATCCCAACCTGCCTTTGGCCGGTGTCATCCGTGAAGTCCAGAAACGCGGTAAATTGCAAATGTGAATTCACGGATAGTGGGACGCAGCACGCAATAATTGCGATAGAGTGAACTGAGCACTGTGCGGAAATTACTGTCGTAGTGGAGGCTTCCAGCCGCCATATTGCCGCGAGATTTGCGGCGGCTAGAAGCCACCACTACGGGACATCTAACACTAATTTCCGCTCGCCCCCTAGATCGGTTTCGGGAGCAGCCCATACGGATAATTCCGAACAAACCAACGTTGATAATCTGCCATCGTTCGTGGACCAGCAAACGGCCTGGATTTAATCGTTTCCGTAATTCCAGTTCGAAGGTTTTCCATTGTTTATCCATGAGGTCAATTGAATGTTGCTTTTTCACCTAGCCGGATCACTGCTATTCACTTTTGCGTTCGGATCTGCAATAAGTGCGGCCGATTCGTTGTCGTATCAGTATCAAGCCGGCACGAAGGGCCGTGAGTTCGGGGTCAGGACGCATGCAGCGGAGATCCCCCCCCGTTCCGGCCGGCTGTACGTCTACTGCACGTTCGACATGGGCCCGGTCAATCCAATTCTCTACAAAGACGGCGTGCCGGAATTCCTGCTGAAGGGGAACAAACTGGCCAAAGGCACTGTGACCAGCAACAAGGCCTTTGAAGAAGAATGGACATTGGCCCAAAAGAAAGTCGGCAAGAACAAGTTGCAGCCGCCCAGGTTTCATCAGGTCGTGATGCTCGGCCGCAAAACCGGCGGCAAGTTTGAGCCGGTCATCAAGTTCGGTCTGGTCAATGATGGCCGCTTTCCGGCTCCCAACGCCTACATCTCTCCCTGGATCAACGCCGGCGGGTTCGACTATTACAGTCTCTACTGCCGGCCGAACACGTCATACGACTACAAGATCGAGTTGGATCTCAAAGCGAAACAGATGACCGTCTGGGTTAGCGGCCGCGGCGATGGCAAGTGGTACCTGATTACCGAAGATGCACCGCTGGCCGGCAAAGCCGTCGAGATCAATCATGTGCGCGTCGAGCAACAACTGGGCGCAGCCGGCATCCGCAACCTGACGGTTCGCAAATCGCCAGACGCGGCAGCCGAAAAGGTGCGACCGCATCCAGCCGCGAAAACAGATCGCACGGTCGCCACGGCTCGCGGATACCGATTTCAGTCGATGCGATCGGTGTGGGGTAAGCCCGGTCGGCACGTGACGATCAGACGAAATCCCGGACGTTGGTACGGTTTTCCAGATGTCGTTCAGGTGAATCGGAACACGCTGGCCTGCGCGTACAGCGACGGAGGCGGACATGGCGGTTACGGCAGCCTCTTCGTGCAATTGAGCCACGACTTGGGCCGAACCTGGGAGAAACCGAAGGAACTCTACGGCGGAGGCGGGCATTGTCCCCGCATTCAGAAGTTGAAAGATCAATCGCTGCTGTTCACCTCTAGCATTTATCTCGCGCGAAATAACGCGGAGTTTTACGACGTTGTCCAACTCGACAGCCGCGATGAAGGCAAAACGTGGATCAACGAGCGCTGGAATCGTGCCGCTCGTCCACGCCATCTCGGTAATATGATTCCCAGCCGCATCGTCGAGATGCCGGACGGTTCGTGGCGAATGGCGACGGTTTGGATGGAGACCGTCAAGGGAGTGATCAAACAGCCGAACCAGATCAGAATATGGAAGTCGGCCGACCGCGGGAAAACGTGGGAGTTGCTGACCAACATCAATGCCTGGCCGCCCCATCACGTCGACGAACCAAGCCTGATTCTATTGCCCGACGGTCGACTGATGATGGTCACGCGGGAATGGCGTGACGACCAGTTGCCGGCCCTCAAGGGATACTCGACCGACGGCGGTAAGACGTGGAAACTGCAGGAATTGCCGTTTCATGTTCAGGGCCGTACCTGCGGGGCGTTGCTGAAGGACGGCCGAGTGATGGTCACGTTCCGCTCCGGCTGCGGCCGCTCTGCTGAATGGGCCTGGATCGGCGATCCCGATGAGACGCCTCCCTACCGGGCCTGCGGGGCGCACATCAACGACCGGCATTCGGTCGGGCTGAAGAACGGTGCATTGCACATCGACAGCGACGGCGTCCGTGGACAGTTCACACGTTACTACCTGCGTCCGGCCGATACGCCGAACAGCAAAATCGACTTCACCGTCGAAGCCAAAATCGTCTCCAACGCCGGCCGCGCCGCTACGATTTCAATTCCCTTTGTCGGCAAGTTCCGGCTGTTTCCGAACCGTATTCAGTTGGCGGGTCACAAACAGGTCAAGGCGTCGACCGAGCCGGGGAAGTTTCACACCTACCGCTTCCTACGTGTGCCGGGCAAGGTGACGGTCTTCGTCGACGGGAAACAAGTTCTCGAAACCGGCCAAGTCGACGAATGGGTCGGCGGCGCGACCATGCAGAACAGCCGCTACCTGATGGCCTTCGGAAACGAGGGGACAGCCGACCCTGTCGAGGTGTTCCCCGATTTGATCACGACAGAGGTGACCGGCTACAGCATCTGGCGGCGATTCCACCAGGTCCTCGACGATCCCAAGACCGGCCGGCGGGAGATTTCATGGTCGGCCGAGAGCGGCGAGTTTCCCGACCAGTATCAACTCGATCACATCGTCGAGATTGACGCCTGTGCGGTCAGTTGGGACCAGGGCTATCCCGGCTGGACGGAGCTTCCCGACGGCCGCATCTTCACCGTCAATTACACCGACGACACGGCCCCGCCCAACGGACCCGGAAAGGGGAGATTCGGCGTCTCTTGGATTCGAGGCACGTATGTGTTGCCGAGCGACCTGCCACCGCTCAAGCGGGCGAAGCGATGATGAAAGAGTTACCAGGACACTGGACGGGACGCATCACTTCGAGGGCTGCAGCACAAGCTCCGCCTGACGCAAAGCAAGAATCTCGCTTCCACTGATATGCCTATTTGCGTCGACTATTCCGGAATAATCATGAACAACCGAGAATTTCTCGTAAATCGCCAGTTCAACGGCTGTCACGACTTTTCGTGAAAATACAGTGTGTCAATCAGCCGGCACGCGCTAGCGTCCGGTTCCTGCGACGACGACCGAGAACTGGGGCTAGCGCCCTGCGGCTAATGAATAATCGGACTATTGATTCCACTTCGACCAGCCGGCGTTGTGATAACGCACGAGGACGGGATCGTCTAATTCGTTCACTGCCGTTTTCACCCGTTGACTGTCCGGGGCAAACACCTGTGACCGGGCAAATACGGGAAATGTCAAGAAACGGCTTGCCGCTGACGGCGGCCATTCCGATTGCGGCGGAACGCTCCCGGCAGCCAGAATGAAACCCCAGTCGCCGAAACTGGGCACTTGTGCGTGATACGGAATGATAGCCCGCGTCTCGGGGTGTGAATCGTTTGCTGAGAATTCGGCGGCGGCGGTTTCGAGCGTGCGGACGACACACCAGTATGCCTCTCGGGCGTAGAAGGGGCTGCTGGCCTGCGTGACCAGCACGCCGCGTTTCGTTAGCTTCCGCAGCGCTAGACCAAAGAAGGTTCTCGTGTAAAGTTTGTTCGTCGAAACTCCGCTGGGGTCGGGCAGGTCCATGATGATGACGTCGTAACGGGTATCGGTCAGATTGCGCAGAAAAACGAACGCATCTTCGAAGTGTACGTGGACGCGCGGATCGGACAGACTGCCGCCGTTCAAATTCGCCAGCAACCGATTTTCTCGAAACAGTTGGACGACCCGCCGGTCGATGTCGACGAGATCGATCTGACTGATGTTTGAAAAACGCAGAATGTCTCGTACGGCCAGCCCGTCTCCTCCCCCCAACAGCAAGACGCGCAGGGGATCTTTCGTGTTCCCTCTCGATGACGCGGCGGATGCTAGCGCAGGCAGCACGAGTGCTTCGTGGTAGCGATATTCGTCGGCTGAGGAAAACTGCAGGTGCCCGTTCAGGTACAGGCGGATATCATTTTCCCAGCGGGAAATGACTATTCGTTGATAAGGAGTCGTCTCGGCGAAAATGATCTCATCCTGATATAGTCGGTCTTCCAGCCAAGTGGTCGCGCGTTGTGCCTCGGCAAAACCAAATGCCAAAACCGCCCAGCAGGCGGCCGTCCAC
>CAUZTK010000301.1:0-4631 GCA_963582395.1 Planctomycetota bacterium
CCGTTGCGACGGCGTGACGTTGCTAACGGCCGGAAACTACGGCGGCAAGCTGGGGAAACATCACTTTTTCCTCCGCGATCTCCTTTAACCTGCAAGCGATCAATCAGCAAGGCAGCGTAATCGGAAATCACGAATGACGAAGTCCGAACAGTCCCTTTGCAAAACGAACGCTGAGCACGAGACTCTTTCGGCATTCAGGCTGCGGGCATCCTTTCAATCATCCTTTCGATTCCCGACTCAACCGTTCCCGCAAGACGATCAATGACTGCGTCTCCGAATTCCCCCGATGAAAGCCATCAGGACGTCGATCGGCGAAACTTTCGCCGGATTGTTTACGGGCTGATCATTACTGTTGCAGCCGGAGGCGGGACGGCGGCCATTCTGAACGTGCGACCGCTGCTGAGCGCCAACGACCGGTCACGATGGTGTACCGTGTGGTCGGTTGTAGAGCGGGGGACGTACCAAATCGATGAGATCACCGCCAAGCCCGGCTGGCAGACAATCGACAAAGTCCGCTACCAGGACCACTTCTATTCGACGAAGCCCGCACTGCTGCCCACACTCGTCGCCGGCGTTTATTGGGGCGTCAAACAAACGACCGGTTGGAACCTGAGCCGGGAAACGCTGCAAACTGCCAGACTCATCCTGGTGATCGTCAATCTGGTTCCGGCGGTCCTCGCGCTGGTGCTCATGGCGCTGATCGTCGAGCGATACGCCGACAGCGACCTTGCCCGTTTTTACGTACTGCTGGCTGCCGCCGGCGGCACTTTCTTGACGACGTTTCTCGTCACTCTGAACAACCACACAATTGCGGCGGTCAGCTTGCTGCTCGCGATTTATCCGGCAATGCGGATCGTGGCCGACGGTGTCGAGCGCCCGATTTACTACGCGGTTGCCGGCTTCTTTGCGACGTTCACCTGCGTCAACGAGTTGCCGGCCGGTCTGTTCGCTGTGGCGTTGTTTGGTCTGCTATTCCGCAAATCGCCGCGGGCAACGTGCACGATTTTTGTTCCGGCTGCTGTTGTTCCGGTCGCCGCATTTTTCGCAACGACCTACATCGCCAGTGGCCAGTGGCTAACTTTTTACTTCTGGTGGGGCCGGGAACCATACATCTATGTTTTTCAAGGAATTCCGAGCTATTGGTCGAATCCCGCCGGTCTGGACGCCAATAATGAGCCGTGGTATGTGTACCTGTTCCACTGCACCGTCGGTCATCACGGCGTTTTTTCGCTCTCCCCCATCTTTGTCTTGACGCTGTGGGGGTGGAGCGGTCTTCGCAAGTGGCGGAGATGGCCGTTATCTCCGTTCTTGTGGATGGGCCTGCTGTTGAGCGTAGCCGTCCTCGGGTACTATCTCACGCGGACAGAGAACTACAACTACGGAGGCAACACCTGCGGCTTGCGCTGGCTTTTCTGGCTGATTCCGCTGTGGCTGGTGGCGATGCTGCCGGTCCTTGATCGTTGGGGCCAAAACCGCCGATTGCAGATGACCGCGGCTGGGTTATTGGCCGTCTCGGTCTTCTCGGTGTCGTACCCCCTCCACAATCCGTGGCAGCACCCCTGGTTGTACACGCTGATGCAGCGGTCGGGATGGATCGACTACGATCCCCTGCCGGTCCCGTTCGAGCGTCCGCTGATGACCTGGTTCCGGACCCTTCCGGCTTCCCCGCACGAAAGCCAGCCAAGCTGGATCGAATTTGCCGGCCCCGGCTTCGACGGAACCATTGTCAGGCTGCGGTTGACTGACGGTGGCCGGTGCGATTTTGGCGGGCGGCCGCTTCAGAAAATTACCGTTACAGACAACGTCGGCAGCGAACGCGAAACGGCCGAAACGTATTTCATCGACGTCGAATTATTCCAGGCCGGCCTCCCACCAGAAAAATTTCTGCGCTGGCCTAAGAAAACTCCGACAACCGATCATCGGAGCAGGGCCCGGGCATCCCTGCACGGTTTGCCGAGGCTGCGGCCCAGCGGATATCGGCGCGGCAAAGTCCGCTACGTCAGAACCGGCCTCCGCCGTGACGCTTTTGTATGTCGTCACTCAGCCGGACAAGTCGACTTTCAGGCACCGAGCGACAATCGTAGACGGCGGTATCGGACCGAACTTTGGCTGTGCCCCGACGTCCCCTTCGGCGTCGTGCGGGTTGTATCGACGGTTTACGATCTCCCAACCGGCGCCCTGCTAGCCCGCCGAGAGCTGACCGCCGTAGCCGCCTCCAGATTCGATCGCGATGACAGCCGTCCAGGAGCACGTCAGTAGATCAGTCGTAATTGTAGATCAGGCGCCCCGTGCCTGACTTCGAGGTCACAACCCCGCAAGGTCAGGCAGAGGCTGCCTGATCTACGCGCCCGGATGGAACTGCGGCGTTTCGCCGGGAACGGGAGAGTTGGTGAAGGACCCCCGTCGGAACACCGCCTCCCGGCCGCCGTGGCGTTCGACAAGCGCACGCTGATCAGCTTTTGCCTGCGCATCGACGGCTTCCGGATCGAGCAGGTCGCGAAACTTGGCTTCCAATTCGGCGACAATGGCCTCGTGTTTACCGTCGGTCGCCAGATCGTTTGTTTCGTCCGGATCAGCCTGAATGTCGAACAGTTGCGGAGGTTCACCGACGTAATGCACATACTTGTATCGCCCTTCGCGGAGCAGATAACAGGCGGTTGCTGAGCCGACAGCGTGATATTCGCAGAAGACGGGACGGACAGACGGTTCTCCCTGTGCGATCGGCCACAGTGAGCTGCCGGGCAGCCGTGTTCGTTCTTCATCGGTTAGTTCGAGACCGACCGCTTCGAGAATCGTGGGATAACAATCGACGAGTGAAATCGGGTCGTTGCGGACCGCGCCTTTGGGGAGATCGGGACCTGCCACGATGAAGGGAACGGCCGCCGATTCCTCGTACACGGTAAACTTGCCCCATAAGCCGCGTCGCCCCATGCTTTCGCCGTGATCGCTGGTGTAAATGATTCTCGTGGTTTCGGCCTGACCGGTCTGTTCGAGAGCCCTTATGACGGTGCCGATTTGCCGGTCAAGATGCGTGCAGCAACCGTAGTAGGCAGCGATCATCCGGCGGACCTCGTCATCGGTAAACGGTTGCTGCCATTGCATCACGTGTCGGAATCGTTCGAACGCGGGATGCTGCGGCCTCTCGTCGGGCCGGTTTTGGAGGGGAAGGGGGATCTCTTCAAGCGGATAGAGGTCATACAGTTCTGGCGGAGCAATGTACGGAGGATGGGGACAAACGAATCCGACGAACAGGACCCACGGCTTTGCCTGCGCATAGTTTTTGTGTTCTCGCGACCGCTCGGTCAGCCAACGACAGGTCTGCTGTGCGATCTCAACGTCATAATCAAGATAACGGGAATGTCCCGGACCCGCTCCCAAGACTCCGTCGCGAGCTCCCGTGCGAATCGGCAATTCGTCGCGAATGGCCCCCATCACGTCTCCAACGCCGTCAACCACGTTCAAGGGCACAATGTGATGGCCGAAGCCGTCGTTGTCTTCTGCGCTGCGATAATGCAGTTTGCCAATCGAGTCGCAACGGTGACCGGCCTCTAACAAACGGTGTCCCCAACTCCGGACCCGTCCCTCGTACGGAAAGGCGTTGTCCCAGTAACCGATCTGATGTACATACTGTCCCGTCGCTAGACTGGCGCGGGCGGGAACGCAAATCGGGCAATTCGTGTAGGCGGTCTGGAACCGAACGCCCCGTTCAGCCAAAGTGTCCAAGTGGGGTGTTTGAACGAGCGGATGACCGTAGCAACCCATGGAATCTCGGTTGTGCTGGTCGGAAAGAATAAACAGTAAATTGGTCGGCTGCATTGGATTCGGTCGCGTCAGTGTTTTCAAAGTCTCAAAACGGATGTCGACTTACTTGAATCATCCTCGGCCACGGCATGGCGCGGCGAAGGTCCTTTTGATCGTTCGCGGGTCTGGAAACGCCGCTGCAATGGGGCGCAGTCTCTCATGCTTGCCGGTTCGATGCAACCAGACGGCGGAAAAAGCCCTCTCTCGCCTCCTGCGGGTGTCGAGACCGGAAAATCGGTTGAGCGAATCAGGCAACGGCTCCGGAAAAGCCGATGAACCGTCAGTTTGTCTCGGTTGCCGGGTGCTGGCGACACTTAAGCTGGCCGGCAGGAGAAAAGTAACCCGAAGCGTAAGAGAGGATCTCTGCAGCCACGTGCTCCCTCGCTTACGCTTCGGGTTACTTTTGGTAAGCCATTTCCTGCCGGTCGCCTAACACCAGCCAAGCGTTGCGTGCCGTCGGATGATCAGCGAGCTGGTCAGATCAGAGGTTCTCAAGGCAGACCGGTTTGCGAAAGAGAATGTTTTTTTCGCGGCTGGTGGCTTTGATACTTCTTGCAACCGAGCGGAACCCATTTAGAATAGAGGAAGGTGAGTTTTCTTCCTCAAGGGCTTGCGGTCGAAAGATTAGGAGCAGTTTACTTCCGTTTGAGACGGCGGGGCCGGGAACGCGGTCGTCACCGAACGATTGGTTCCAGGGGAAGTTTTCATGTCCCCAACAGATTGTTGTCAGCGGGAGAGTGCATTGACTGTGTGCCCATTTCGCTGTGTTTCTGCCGGTTCACCCCGGCAGATCGTTTCTGAAGTTGATCATCGAGACGTTGTGAATGGTC
>CAUZTK010000302.1:0-4623 GCA_963582395.1 Planctomycetota bacterium
AAACTTTATGCTGGGTGAGGATTTCCTGTCACTCGTGAAACCACATCAGGAGCAGCCATGTCTGAGCGATTGTTTCCCACGACGGTCATCGGCAGTCTTCCCCGACCAGCCTGGTTGAAGGAGGTCACGTTGCAGCGGAACTCCGGGCAGCTTTCCGAAGAACAGGCGGACCGAATTTTCGACCGGGCGATCGAGTCGGCCCTGCTGTTGCAGGAACGGGCGGGGCTGGACGAAATGACCGACGGCGAATGGCGTCGCGAAAGTTACGTGAAGGTCTTTGCCGAGCGGGTGCGTGGCTTTCAGCACAACCTCAACCCCAGCGGCGGTCTGACGTATCCCGCGGTCGTTGAGCCGATTGAGTCTTACCGTTCCATTGCGGTCGAAGAGGTCCGCTACATCCGGCCGCGCACCGATCGGCAGATCAAGGCGACGTTGCCATCGCCGTACATCATCGGACGGCGGATGTGGCATCCGGAGCATTCCAAAGCCGCCTACCCGAAACCCGAGCAACTGATGGCCGACTGCGTGCCGATTTTGCGACGTGAGATCGAGCAGCTTCGCGAGGTCGGCGCCGACACGGTGCAGCTCGACGAGCCGTGGCTGGCGGTATTGGTCGATCCCCATTTTCGCGACAAAGAAGGCATCACCGACCCAAACTACGAGATGGACCTCTGCGCTGACCTGCTCAACCAGACGCTGGACGGCATTGACGGCGTGCAGACCGGCGTGCATTTGTGCCACGCTCATTTCGACCACAAACATGGCAGCGAAGGTCCCTACGATCTGATTATGCCGGCATTGGCAAAAATTCGCTGCGGCACGATCTCGATGGAATACGCAACACCCGTGGCCGGCGGAATGCAGTCGCTGGCGAAGTTTCCGGAGATCGTCCGTTTGGGGCTGGGCTGTATCGACCACTGCGACCGCCGGGTGGAAACTCCCGAAGACGTCATCACCCGTGTTGAAACGGCGATGCAGTACGTCGAGAAGGAGCGAATTACGCTGCACCCCGACTGCGGATTTTCTCCTTCGGTGCAAAACCCGATGGACCTGGACGAAGCCTACCTGAAGCTGAAAGCGATGTGTGAGGCCGCCCAACAGTTACGGGAACGCTACCGCTGATAGATCGGCAGGAAACCGTTGTCGAGCTGTAAAATTGTGGCGTTGATGGCCGTGGTGTAGACCGGCCCCACATGACCTGCAGTCCAAGCGCCCGAGGCGGTCTGCTTGCGGAGAATCATTTTGCCCACGTCGTCGAAATACTTACTCCACATTTCGTCGCCCTGCCGGTACATGACCTGCGCGTAATAGTAATGCGCGTAGTGCCAGTGGCCGAAGTATCGGGTACCACCCCCTCCTCCGGGCCAGACGCGTTTCTCGCAATAAGTAAGCATTTTCTTGACTTTTTCGGACTTGTAGTCGCCGGTGTTGAACATCGAGGCCACGGCGGCCGCGGTGATCGGCGGCCGGGCCCCTCCTTGCCGCTGAATGCTATACATGATGCCGCCGTTGGGTGTCATGCAGTCTTCGATGTATTTGTGCGCTTTTTCGATGATCTGCTTGGGGACCGGAATTCCGGCGTTGCGGCAGGCACGCAGACCCTGCACCTGTGTCACGCACGTTGAACCTTCGTCGAAGCCGTTGCCGTCACGGGCCGAGACGTAACCCCAGCCCCCTTTTTTCGTCTGGGCCCGGCCGCTGAAGATGACAGCTTTGGTCAGGACTTGCTTGAGTTCGACCCGCCGTTCGACGTCCTCTTCTTCGCCGTACACCTGTGAGAGGAACAGCATCGAAAAGCCGTGACCGTAGGTGTAGCGGTAGTCCTGCGGATATCCGATCAGCCCTGACGGCTGCGACATTTCAAGCAGGTAGTCGACGGCTCGGCTGATGTTGTCGGAGTATTTTCCTCGGGTTGTTGTTGAACCCTCACAGGCCAGTGCGTTGGCCGCCAGCGCGGTCATCGCAACCCGATACTGTCCCTGGTTAGCTTCCCAGTAGCCCTGTCGGCGCTGCTGGCTGGCCAGCCAGTTCAGCGCTTTCACGATGGCTCGTCTGACTGTCGGGTCTTTGGACCGCGCGGCGGAAGCTGGGTCGCCGAAGCTCAAAAGAACAGCGCACACGAGCAAACTGTAAACGATTCGCAACAAGGGACAGTACTCCCATCCTGATCGATTGGAGCATCGAAGTCACCGGGATCGGACCGACCGGGCCGGACAAAATTATTCTATCGAAGAGAAAGGCAAAACGTCACCCATTTCTAACACTCCGGCCCGCAAACACCATTGTTTCGACTAATTCGTCGGTAGCAAACGGCAAGGCCGGGTCAGTCGATGAAACCGGCAAGAGTCCGCGGGCGGTCATTTTGTCCGCCAAAAAACCAGTTGAAAAAGACCCGCAATTCACCGTCGAGCTGCTGATCGCTGCCGTTTCCAATCGGCGTCACGTATCCGCAGGAGAGCGATTTGTCTCGGCCCATTTCGACCGTCATTCCGAAAACGGCGTTGAGGATTTGGATGTCGCTTTCGATAGTCCCGACGCGGAACCCCCCGGAACTGACAACGTCGGTCGGCTGCAGCGAACGGTTGTAGTGCAGTTCCAGCATCGGCGCGATTCCCGTGACGCGGGACGGCGACGAACTGCGATAAATCTAGTAACCGATGCCCACGTCAAAAAATAGAAAGGTGGAGTCGTTGGCGGTCCCCGCCCTCCGTAGCTGAGTGCCGTCGGTGATCAGGACGTTGTTGCCGTTGGTGTCAAAATCGGCCTGAATGAAGCCTTGAGAAAAAAACCGGTCGTCGGGCACGAACAGCGCTCCGATGAAGGGCAGCAAGTGGATGGCGTCGTTTTTAACTTCAATCAGTTTCACCCCGCTCGCCGTGTTCACATTGACGTCATCCGCGGTCGGCAGGTCGACGGCCAGCCCGGCAGAAATGGTCAGCCCGCGGTCGCTGTACAACAAGGCTTTCAGCGCGACCGTCACGTTGCCACATTCGAGCTCATCGGTGTTGGTCACGCCGTCCGAGGTGATGCTGCTGTCGAGGGTGGCCGCAAACGGGAATCGCATTTCAATCGACATCATATCGCCGAAAAACGTCTTCTCAAATTCGGGAGTGAAGCGGTTGACATTGACCCCGCCGGCAGCCAGCGGCACGTTATCGAAATAGCTGTAATTGAAAATAGCCGATGGCGGGGCAGGGGGCTGGTATTTTTAGCGATTTTCAGGCGGCCCAAGACCGCTCCACCTCTTCCCGGTCGAGGAACGCGGATGGTGATCTAATCGACGACGGTCACGATGTCGAACACGGTATACAGCAGAAACAGGTCGCTGAAGTTAATTGGATCACTGGGGCTGCTGGCAGGGTGGCTTCCAAATGCAACTCGATCAGCCTTGGACGAGACGAACACGACCTCGTCAGCTCCAAGGGCGATGGCCGCCGCCGAAGCAATGCTTGTGTTCGGCAGAAGGACAAACGATTCCGGTAGCGTGGGATCTGTCAGTATCTGGTCGATGTCCATTTGTGTCATCGCCGATTCGACAGGCGGAGGGCCGAACGGAGTGAACAAAACGGGATTGAACGAGCCGGTCAGAATGGGGTTCAACGGGCCGGCACCACTAGCCGGGAATACGGTGCGGAAACGGAACTGTCGTACCAGCCGTGGGAAGGCGAGTGTAATGGTACTGCCGCCCGAACCGAAAAAGTCGCCGATCATGTTGGGTGTGACCGTACGCGGGGCCGACGGATCGAGCAACGGCTGGTCTGCGGGCGGTTCATCGGTCTCCGATAGCGAATCCGGATGCCAAGGATGAACGTCGCTGGGACAGAGCAGGCACTTTTGCGGACAACAACTTTCAACGTGCCGCTGCCCTTTCTCATTGTCCAAGGAAGTCATGTCTGAATCGACTTCTGCAAGGAGCGACCGGCTGCTGAAGAAAATAGTCAGCGCGAGAATTGCGAGAGAAATCCGGCGAAAACACCCCGTTGTCCGGAACGAGCCGCTGAGCGCGTGGGCATCCATTCCGCCAACGGCTCTCATCCTTGGCCGCCTCCCTCAGCGGCCAAGGATGTGTCAAGTTCGCCCCAATATGTAACGGTGACCGCCGCCGTGGCATTTCTGCCTCCTTCTTGCCTCAGACATCCGTTGTCGAGGAATTGTCAAACTTGTTTTTTTCGATACCCTTTTGGTTGGCGCAAAACCGGTGTCATCGGAAAACGGTTCACAAAACGCATCGTCATCACAGTTGTCGGACACCGGAAAACAGGCACTTAACCTAAAGGCATTACCAGCAGAGGAATCGGCGGCACTGGAGCAATGGGCCGGACCGCTAAAGTTTGCGCCAACTGTGCAACCGGTTGAGAATGGATTCGGGTTACGACCGCGGTGCTCACTCTAGGAGCGTGTGGTGTCAGAGATGCCGTCTCGGTCGTTGCTGCTGCAGTACTCTTGACGGTGGTTGATGATGCGCTGCAGCGCCGGTTTGGGCCGGCCATCGACAGCCAGCAGACCGGCGTTTGGGAAATGGTGCGGCGACCGATCGGAAAAGTGAGCCCAGTTAATGCCGATGATCGATTCTTTGGCCAACAAAAGTGGCAGGTAGAGGTCGACCCATTCTGCCTGGGCCGC
>CAUZTK010000303.1:0-4605 GCA_963582395.1 Planctomycetota bacterium
TGCTAGCTCATGCCGGCAACGTCAAGCCCAGCGACCTCAACCGTCAACTGCTGATGACCCACGACTGGCTCGGCAAACCGCGGATCGAATCGGCCCGGCGACGTCTGCGCGACTTGAACCCGCGGCTGGATGTCGTTTCCTATGCCGAGAACATCAACCAGAAAAACGCAGCACAAATCGTCGAGCAGGTCGATCTGATCGTCGATTGCGCGCCGCTGTTTTCCGAACGCTTCCTGATGAATCGCGAAGCGGTCGGTCAGAACAAACCGCTCGTCGAGTGCGCCATGTACGATCTGGAGGCGCAGTTGACAACCGTCATTCCCGGGCAGACTCCCTGTCTGGCCTGTCTGTATCCCGTCGAACCCCCCGCCTGGAAACGCGAATTCCCCGTGTTCGGAGCGGTGTCGGGGACCATCGGCTGTCTGGCGGCCATGGAAGCGATCAAAGTGATTGCCGGATTCGGTGATCCGCTCTGCGGCCGGCTGCTTAGCTGCGACCTGCGCGACATGACCTTCCACCGCCGCACCATCCGCCGCAATCCCGCTTGCCCGGTCTGCGGGACAGCTTAACGGCCGGTCTTAACCTGGCACAGCCGCTTCATGGTGAAATCCTTTAGGAATCATTCGGGGTCACGAACGAAGACACTCCCGAGAAACGATTGCATGGCTCGCGGTCACAAAATTTGTTTGACCGGTTTTTTCCTGCTGCTGATTGCCGCCGTTCCGCTCACGCAGGCGGGACTTGAGATCTATCGCGGCGATCGTCCGCAGTTTTTTGACGGCCTGCTTGTCGTCCCGACCGAAGCCAATTTGAGAGACTTTGAAGCCGAGCTGGAAGAGAGCTCATGGGTGGCCCGGACTGTCCGTCTGCAGATGCAGCGGCTTCGATTCGTGCTGTTTCATGATCCGGGTCCGAAAGCGCTTTATGGACGTGACGGCTGGCTGTTTTACAAACCGGGAGTCGACTATCTGACACAAACAGCCGCCGAACAAGCCAATGAAACAGAGCCGAACAACGGTCCGCAGGCCGCGCTGGCGGCCATCGTCGACTTTCGTGACCAGTTGGCCGAGCGCGGAATTCACCTGCTGTTGGTGCCGGTGCCGGGTAAGGCAAGCGTCTATCCCGACAAACTGACCCGCCGGACTCTTGCCGGGGACCGGAAGTTCCAGTCGAGAACTCAAGGGCTGATCGAAGCCCTGCGCCGGCACAACGTCCAGACTGTCGACCTGTTCGATCTCTTTCGACAATTGCGCGAGGCTGATCGCAGATTGACCGACACCCTCTACCTTCAGCGCGACACGCATTGGTCGGGCAGCGGTCTGCGTGCCGCAGCCGCTGCCATTGCTGGGCGAATCAAAGGACTCGGCTGGCTGGAAACGGGCGCGGACGAAACTCAGTACGACCTGAAGCCGGTCACGGTCCATCGGCAAGGAGACATTTTGAACATGGTGGACGTGCCGCACCTCAAACGGGTCTATCCGGCCGAAGAGGTTGTTTGCCAGCAGATTGTGCAGAACGGCAGCGGGGCGTTGTACGTGGACAATCCGTCTTCGCCGGTCCTGCTGTTGGGCGACAGCTTCGCTCGGATCTACCAGCGGGACGAACCGGGGTCAGCCGGTCTGATTGCGCATCTGGCGCGAGAACTCGCTATGCCGTTAAGTTCCGTTGTCAACGACGGCGGGGCATCGACGCTTCTCAGGCAGGAACTGAGCCGCAGGCCCGATTTGCTCGGTGGAAAGAAACTCGTCATTTGGGAGTTCGTAGAGCGCGATATCCGTTACGGCACCGAAGGCTGGCAGATGGTGGCCCTTTCTGCGGTCAAGCCACAGTCTTCCGCGGCAGACGAGTGAACTGCCTGTGCCGCTGCATCGGCTACCACGCCGTCCATCCGCCGTCTACGACGATGTTCTGCCCGGTAATGTAACTGCCCGCATCGCTGGCAAGCAGCAGCACCGCTCCTTTCAGCTCATGGGGAAGGCCCATGCGGCCCATCGGACTTTTTGTGCACAGCCGCTCGACCATCGCAGCCGGCGCCTCGTCCTTCGGAAACGGTCCGGGACTGAGACAGTTGACGCGAACGTCATCCCTCGCCCAATAAACGGCCAGATGCCGCGTCATATGCAGGAGACCCCCTTTCAAGGTGTGATAAGCGATGGGACTGGCCGGACAGACGTCGGCATAGGCATCGGGATACGAAGCGACCAGCCCGTACATCGACCCCAGCAGAATCACATTGCCCGCTGCGCCGCGGTCGACCACGTGGTCGTGCAGCATTCGGGCCAGCAGAAAGTAACCGGTTGCGTTGCCCAACTGACGGCTGAACTGCTCGCTGCTGACACTCGTCAAGTCGTGACCGTCCGCTTCGTGGCCGTTATTGATCAGGATGTCGATCTTGCCGGCGCACTCGAGCGCTTCGCCAAAACCGGCTTTCAGGGAGTCTTCATCCATGTGATCCAGCTCTGCTCCGTAATGCGTCGCACCGCCGGAACGCGGCAATTGTGCCGCCGCTGCCTGCGCCCGTGTTCGCTCACGGCTGGAGATGACCACCGAGGCACCAGCTTCGGCCAGCGTCTGGGAAATGGCGGTACCCAGATAGCCTGTCCCACCGGTCACCAGCGCTGCTTTTCCGCTCAGGTCGAAGAGTTGTTGAACAGTCGGTCCGGGCATTGTGGCGGATCCTTTCGATGTTTCTCGTTGATCAATTCTACGGTTGATGTCAGCCGGGAGTGGGAATCCCGACACCCATAGCCCGACTTGCTGGTATTACGCTGCTGTCGATGAGAGTATACTCAGCGAGACGGGAATTTACACAGCGACCGTCCAGGTGTTCGGTCCGGAAGAATCGGACCGCACTTGTCTGGGATGTTTGAAACCGGAGGCTTACGATGCCCGAAAACCACATCGACGACCGTGACTGGTCTCTGCTGACGTTGGGCGAGCGCATCCGCCAGATCGAACTGGAGGGGTATCTCGTGCTGCCCGATCTACTTTCAGCAGACGATATTGCGGCGCTGAAAACCGAGACCGCCCGATTGGAAACTCAGGCCGTCGATTACAGTGTCCACCAACAGGGGCGATCGAACATTCAGTTTGACGGCGGCCGAATCACCGAGTTGATTGCTCATCCGACCACGACCGATTTTCTGCGGGAGCTGTTCGGCAACGAGGTGATTCTGATGTCGTATGGTTATGCGCGCAGCGAACCGGGTCATCCCAGCATCAGCCTGCACACCGACGGTCAACCTTACGGCTCCGAGATTTTCGGCTACGAGGGAAGCTGCCCCTGGGTGGTCCGCGTGCTGTATTATCTCGATGATCTGACGCCCGAGGTCTCACCGTTTCGGGTCGTGCCCCGGTCTCACCTGTGCATGCACGCCGACGCAAATCCCTATCGCCGCTTCGAAGGGCATCCCGAAGAGGTGGTGGTGACTTTGAAGGCCGGCTCGGCGGTGCTGATCAATCATAAAGTTTTTCACGGAAACTGTCCGAACACCGGCCAATGGGCCCGCGAGATGCTCGCCATCGCCTACCGACCCGGTTGGGCTGGCCCGGTTTCGGAAATCGATGAATGGGACCCACAGGATGTGGCGAAACTGCCTGAGTCGATCCAGCCGCTGTTCGGCAGCCGAAACCAGCGCCACTGGGACTTTCAAGGCGGAAACAAACCTGCCAGAATGCAGCGAGAAGCGCCCGGCATGAACCCCAGCCGCTGGGAACGCGTTTGATTTATCGAAGCATTACCGACAACGCGGTCAAACAGACATCGAGCCGTCAGGTAGGTTTTCCTCCTAGACCGTGACCAATTCGGGCTGAATTCAGTTAGAATACCTGCACCGCTCAAGAGAGGGGCCGGTTTCCCGTGAGAACAGGAAGAGGCACGCGAGAGAGGAGTTTTCAATGCTGGCGATTCTCGGTCGACCTGGGCGTGTTTGTTCGGGCCTGACACGACGCGATTTGTTGAGGGTCGGCGGTGCCGGGATGTTCGGCGCGAGTCTGCCATCGCTTTGGGCGGCAGAAGCCGCGGCACGGACCGCTCAGAACCAGAAGCCGTTTCCTAGGGGGCGCGCTAAGTCGGTGCTGTTTCTGTACCTGTTTGGCGGTCCCAGTCAGTTGGAAACCTTCGACATGAAACCGGAAGCGCCGCCCAAGGTACGCGGACCGTTTCGTCCCATTGCTTCCCGCACGCCGGGTCTGCGGATTTGCGAACACCTCTCGCAGACGGCGAATCTTTCCGACCGCTTCTGCGTCGTCCGCACGATGACGCATCCACATAACGATCACAACGCCAGCCATTACATTCAGACCGGCCATAAATGGACCAGCACCGCGGCGAACGGCTCCGACGTCAATGCTCGCCCCACCGACTGGCCGGCGATGGGTTCGGTGGTCGAGTATGTTTCGCAGCACTCGGCCGACCGTCAGACCCGCACGTTTCCAGACTACGTTTACTTGCCCAACCGGCTGGGTTATCTGCAGGGTTACGACCGGGTTGGTCAGTACGCGGGTTGGCTGGGGCCGGCCTACAACGCATTGGCAACCGACATTCGCCGTCGCAACAACAACGATAACCCTTTCTTCCGTGAGTGTACGGAGGCGGAACTCGAT
>CAUZTK010000304.1:0-4500 GCA_963582395.1 Planctomycetota bacterium
CCCGACGATGCAAATGTGGCCGATCTTCGCCAGGCGCTCGGCCAGCAGTTTCCCCAGCTCCAAGGGCTACTTCCCAACCTGCTGTTCGCCATCGGCACCGATTACGCCGATGACGCGACCCTCATCGCCCCTGACACCGAAGTGGCCTGTTTTCCTCCCGTCAGCGGCGGCTGAACTGCTTGCCGATCTTGCCCCACGCATCGGATTGCGGGAATACCGAAACGAACAACCACACGGCAACCGAAATCGCTGAGTTGTGTTAACAAAATAGACTGAAGTAAAGAGACTAAAGCCAGCGTTCATGATCCAACTGACACGATCCGCAATCGACCATCACGCTTTAACCGAATCGGTCCGCTCACAGCAGGCCGGCGCGGTGGTCCTCTTTCTGGGAACGGTCCGAGAAATGACCGGCAACCAGCAGACTGTTGCTTTGGACTATGAAGGTTATCCGGCCATGGCCGAGGCCAAAATGAAAGAGCTACTGACCCAAGCCCAGCAGCAATGGCCTGTCATCGAGGCGGCCATCGTCCACCGGTTGGGGCATCTCGAATTGGGCGAGATCAGTGTCGCAGTCGCCGTTAGTTGTCCACACCGGCGCGACGCTTTTGAAGCGGGCCGCTTTTTGATCGATCAACTGAAACTGACGGTCCCCATTTGGAAGAAGGAAAATTGGAGCGACGGGACCACCGAGTGGGTGCATCCCGGCGTTGAATGAAGGAGGAAGAATAAAGGATGAGCGTTGCTTTGTTTTCTGTTACCTTCATCCTTCAACTCTCATCCTTCAACCCTCCCGCATAGGATCAATCATGCCAGAACGACTGACTGACTCTTTCGGCCGTGTCCACAACAATCTGCGGATCAGCGTGACCGACCGCTGCAACTTGCGTTGTTTTTACTGCATGCCGGCCGACGACGTGCTGTTCATGGACCGCCAGGAATTGCTGACGTTCGAGGAAATCGAGCGGTTTGTGTGTGTGGCGGTTCCGTTGGGAGTCGAGAAGGTCCGTCTGACGGGCGGGGAGCCGTTGGTCCGCCGCGACCTCGACAAGCTCGTCGCCAAAATCGCCGCCATCCCCGGCATCGAAGACATCGGCCTGACGACCAACGGTATCCTGCTGCCGGAGCAGGCACAGCGGCTGTTCGACGCGGGTCTACGGCGAATCAACATCAGTCTTGATGCGCTCGATCCGGTCCGATTCCGGGAGATCACCCGCCGAGACGGGTACGAAAAGGTCCTGGAAGGCATTCAGACGGCTCGGGACGTCGGCTTTGATCCCGTCAAAGTGAACGCGGTTTCGGTACGGGGAGTCACGGAAGATCAACTCGTTCCATTCGGCCGTTTCGCCCGCGAGAGCGGTGTCGAGGTGCGGTTCATCGAGTTTATGCCACTCGATGCCGACAACGCCTGGGAGCGGAACAAGGTGCTGTTCGGGTACGAAATCATCGAGAAACTTTCCAGCGAGATCATGCCGCTCGTTCCTAGCGAAGATCAGAATCTGAGTGCACCGGCGACGAATTTTGTGTTCGAAGACGGAATCGGCCGCATCGGGCTGATCGCTTCCGTCAGCCAGCCATTCTGCAAGAGCTGCAATCGTTTTCGCCTGACCGCCGACGGAAAGCTTCGCAACTGTCTGTTCAGTCTGGAAGAGACGGACGTCAAGGCGATCATTCGCGGCGGGAACAGCGACGCCGACATCGCCCGGGCCATCCGCGAAAGCATTTCGGCCAAGAAGGAGGGGCACGAAATCAACACCGCCCGTTTCATTCAGCCCGAAAGGCCGATGTATTCGATCGGTGGTTGATTCACAATTCCAGCTTCCGCTTGGAAGAAGACACGTTGCTTGCCATGCCTCCCGCTCACCGCATTTATCTCGATAACGCCGCGACCAGCTTTCCCAAGCCGGAGGCGGTCTACAATGCCGTCGACGACTACAATCGCCGGCTCGGTGTCGCCGTCGGGCGGAGCGCGTATCAACAGGCACTGGAAGTTCAGGGGGTCGTCGACCGTTGCCGCAAGCGGGCCGCAGAACTGCTCGGCGCCAAGAGCTTGGAGCGGATTATTTTCACCTTCAACGGCACCGACAGCCTCAACCTGGCCCTTCACGGACTTCTGGAGACCGGCGACCACGTCGTGACCTCGACGCTCGAACATAATTCAGTGCTGCGTCCGCTGCGAGAACTCAAGATCCGCAGGCGAGTCGAAACAACCTACGTCGAGGCCGACCGGACCGGACGGATTGAACCGGCTGCGCTTCGCGCGGCAATTCGGCCGAATACGAAATTGATTGCGCTGCTTCACGCCTCGAACGTCACCGGCACCGTGCAACCGATCGCCGATGTCGGCGAAATCGCCCGGCAGGCGGGTGTGGTCTTTCTGGTTGATGCGGCACAGTCGGCAGGGCATCTTCCGATCGACCTCAAAGACTTGCCGGTCGATTTGCTCGCCTGTCCGGGACACAAGGGACTTCTGGGGCCGTTGGGAACCGGACTGCTTTGCATCCGGCCGGGCCTGGAAGACCGGCTGCGCAGCCTAAGGCAGGGCGGAACCGGGTCGAACAGCGAAGACGACCGCCAGCCGGAGTCGCTGTCCGACAAGTACGAATCTGGCAATCACAACGCCCCCGGTTTGTTTGGTCTGGAGGCGTCGCTGGCCTATCTTCAGGACCGCGGCGTGCAAGCCGTTCGCGCTCACGAACGGAACATGACGGCCCGATTGCTGGAGGGGATGGCGAAGGTTGCCGGTCTGACAATGTACGGGCCCGACGGCGCCGATGGCCGCGTCGGCGTTATCAGCGTGAATGTCTCCGATTACGAACCACAGATCCTAGCATCAATTCTCGACGAGAATTTCGGAATTCAGACGAGGGCCGGGCTGCATTGTGCCCCCGGCGTTCATCGATGTCTGGGCACGCTTGCCGGCGGCGGCACCGTCCGGCTGAGCAGCGGTCCCTTCACCACAACCGACGAGGTCGATGCCGCAATCCGCGCGTTCCAAGAGATTGCCGGCACCCCATAAGCAGCCGGCTACGCCGACTTTGAATCGGACAGCGGGATCAGCTTGGGAATGGGGACTCGCATTCCTACGACCTGCCCGTGCTGCCTCTGCAACTGCCGAAAATTCTGCTTGAGGAATTCATAGACCGGCTGCGGGGGGGCGAGCGATAGGTAACGGTCTGCGAAGACCTCCATCTGCTGGTCGTACTGCTTCTGACTGCAGGTGTGGACGTGGTAGCGTCCGCCCATCCGTCGAAGATCACCGTCAAAGAGCGGGCTGACGTGGTACAGCTCGTGAAAGATGGTGACCATTTTCTCGCGAAACGAATGGTCGAGAAACCGTGGCAGATAGAACGTCAGGATGTAGAGGATTTCCCGTTTTTCCTGCCCTTCGCCGGTGAACAACCGCTGGACGGTCCAATGACGGCCGCCGCGGCAGGTCGTCAACCGGCCCTCTTCGAACCGCATGGGCGTCAACTTGGCCTGCAGACCGTGCGCGACTCGCCGCCGGGCCTGCGCGTAGGTTACGGCAACCTCATCCATGCGGAGGTGACTGAACTCTTCCATCCGGAAGGCGATGTCCCGGCACAGCCGGTGCATCGCCAGGCTGAAGTCGAACATCTCGGGAGACGACATGTTGTTCGAGAGTCCCTTCTCCAACAACCGATTACTTCGCTGCGTCCTCATCGGCCTGAGGTTCCGATTCCGCCTCGGCTACCGCAGTGTCATCGATCGGTTGTTCAACCGAATCCTGCACCACAATGGGCTCTTCCTCAGACGTTTCATCAGCGACGTCGGTTTCGGAAGCGGCGCCAGCTGTGGTGGAATCGGCTTCGGTTGAGGTCACCGGTTCGTCGTCAATTCTGACGAGCGGGGCCTTCCGTTTCGTCCTGATGCGGTCGTGCTCGCCGACGAATTCAATCAGCGCCTGACTACCGGCGTCTCCGAGCCGCACCGATGCCAGGCGAACCACGCGGGTATATCCGCCCGGTCGATCTTCGAAGCGCGAAGCGATCTCGTCAAAGAGGATGTTGACCGCCTGGTTATCGCGAAGTTTGGCAAAGGCTCGTCGCCGCAGGGCGACGGCGGGTGCAACCGCGTCGGTCCACTGGTTCCACTGCTGCGACTCGCGCCAGCTTTTCCACTCAGGAGAATTTCGTTCTGCCGAGGTGGTAAACTGCTGAGAGCGCTCTTCGTGCACGGCCGCTTTGCGGGCCAGCGTAATCAGCTTTTCGACGAACGGCCGCAGTTCCTTGGCTTTTGCCAGCGTGGTCACGATTCGTCCAGGAACTTTGGGTTTGTTCCGGCTGTCTTCGTCGGGGCGGACCGAACGAATCAGGCTACAAGCCATATTGCGAAACATTGCCTTGCGGTGTGAAGAATTTCGGCCGAGTTTTCGGCCTCGTATGCGGTGTCGCATGGCAACTCATTCTCTTGAAACAGACGAAATATTTTGGTCTTGGCCGACAAACCGGACAGGTGCAGAGGGTCGGTCGGGCAGGG
>CAUZTK010000305.1:0-4476 GCA_963582395.1 Planctomycetota bacterium
TGGCGGCTGGATCCACAGGTCGACCGTATGCGCCGTCTGATCGAAAGCGGAGGGCTGGGATGTCTCCTACACCTGCAGCTTGAACGGGACCTGCACAAGAACTCGACATCGGCCGCGACACCGTTGGTGTCGGCTGCTGAAATCGAGCAGGCGCTGCTGCACGATATCGATCTGCTGCGGTTTCTGGTCGGCCGCTACAATCAAGTCACGGCGCTGTATTCCGGCACGACGGACGGGTCCATCTCGTTGGCAAGCGTAACATTAGCTGCCGATCAGCTACCCGAAGCGCGCTGGTCGTTCAAAGCAAACCCATCAGAATGGCGGTGGCAACTGAAGGTGACCGGGGAGAATGGACGAGCCAGACTCTCTGCAAGAGAAAACGACGATGAGGTTCGGCTGGAGATTGAGGGGGGCGACCTCCCCGATAACTTCGAGGCCGGCGAGTACCAAACCGGCCCAGCGCTGCTCGAACAGTTTCTGGCGACGTCGGCAGGGCGGTCGCACCATGTTGACTGGTCCGACTTAACGCACGCCGCTGAAATTCTCGAAGCCGCGCAGCGGTCGGTTACACGGCGGAGGACCATCGACGTGCATTTCGAGTCGGCTTCGGAGCGAAGTCTGTTCAAGACTCAGATGACGACGCTCGGCTGCGGGTTGCTCGTCGCAACGTTGTTTGGCGTGATGCTGTTGCTTGTCATCGGAACCCTCGGTGTTCCTAGAAGCGTGATGCATGGGTTGAGGGTGCTGGTGTTTCTGCCCTTGTTTGTGTTTCTGCTATTGCAGCTTCTTATGTTGATTACCCGCCCGTCGTCTGGTGAATCGCAAACCGAAGAACCGCGAGGCTCGGACGCTGAATGAATTGTCCCGACCGGCCGCTTTTCGGCTGGACGTGCATTTTTTCGAGCACGCTAGTTTGCGACCGGTCTTGACTGATACTTTCTGCATCGGGTTTTGCAGTGTCTGAATTTGCAGTTGCTGCCGCCTGACCTGTTCCTCAAGATCCCGAATGCGTCGAAGTGACGGGTCGGTCGGCGGTTGCACGATGAATTGTCTCCGTGAAAAATGGCCGGCCGGTGGCTGTGAGACACTCAACAGGCTGGTCGTGTTCTCCGGTGAGGTCAACGTCTGCCCAACGGCCTGTGTTTGGCGCACGTAGTCGTGCCGGGCCCTTATCCGTGCCAACTCGTCCGCGTACGCCTCGATACCGATTTGCGAAAGTCGCCGTTGGTTGGGCGTTCGGTAACAATCAGATGAAGTCGGAAGGGTCGCGGCCGGGCGATCATTGTCTGTGATCTTCGAGCGGGACAGAACATGTTTGAAGTTGTACGGGACTGGGTGGCGCAACCCCTGCACAGCAAATCTGTTCTGGCGGGCTGCCTTGCCAGGATGTGGAATCGACCGCTCTTGTTGAGGACATAGGCCGGTTTCAACCGGCCCCGCGTCGAATCCTTTGAAATTGCCTGCTGAAACAACATCGGCCGCCAGTTGCGATACGCCTCTACAGCAGCTTCTCTGTATTTCGGGTTGCAATGGCCCGGCCGAACCGGTGCCTGGATAAAATGGTCCGGCCCCGAGAATCAGCGAAAATGCGCTTACCCAAACGCTACTGGCCATCATTTGCTCCCCCTGATATCTGTCTTTTCGGCGAAAGGCTGAAACAACATCGGATCGCAAACCGTTAACTTTGCGCAACCTTCGCACCGTCAAGTTTTTGTGTCGAACTCATTCCATCGAAGTTACTTTTCTAGTCCCCACTCAATGAATTCGACAAGCGACAACGACCATCAATTAAGAAGCCACCATGTCATCAAGTATCGGCAATCCCTTCTCGCAAGCTTCCCAATCCCCCCCAAAAACCTCGAATCATTCATTTCAGAGTCCTGTTTGGCAAGACTAGGCGAAATCGGTCAGATCGAGTTCAGGATTCCTGGATTTCGCAGTCCGTAGACTCCTCTTTTCCCATTTCGCCGTTTTTGCTATGGATACGCCCCTTGATTCTTTCCCCGGCCATTATACGCTGAAAATTCGAGTCTCACGAATTTCACCCCAGATGCTGCACTTCGCGACGTCGTCGGCGCGGCGGTCGGGACCAACCGACGACAATGTTCGATCACATCCGATTCGACCGGCATTTGGGAAAGGACTCCCATGCACAATTTAATCTGGAAACTTGCCGCTTTGGCCGGCGTCGTGAGTGTCGGGTTTCTGATGATCTTCCAGGCACAACGCGGGCTGACCCGTGCCGACGGCGACAACCTCCAGGCGCCTTTTGAGGAATTCGCAGACACCGCCGAAGAGGGTGGACAAGCTGATCATTCCGAAAACAAGAACGTGACCGGTGATGTTTCGTTTGATCGGTACGAGCCGACGACGGCTGGCGATCGCAATGGCGGCGATTTCAGCTTGGCACCGGAGATAAATGAGGACGACGCTGATCAAGGATTGGTCGGTCAAAGCGAGCCGCCACAGGATGCCGATCTGCCTGAGCAATTTCAGACTGTGCCGCTCAGTAAAACGGATGACTTCACTGCCACCCCGGAGGCGAGCATCTCCGACGCAGCAGCCACCGTCAGACCGATCCCGGGCGGCCTTGATTTCCGGCAACAGGCCAACGCTTCCGGTAAGAACGGCTCATCGCGGTCACCGCATCCGTTAGCGGAGGACAAGGAAAATTCTTTCGCAAATCTCTCGGATCATGCGGGCAACGAGGACCAGGATACGGCGAAAGCGAACGGCGCCTCTTCGGAAAACCGTACGGACGATGTCAAACCTAATTCGGAACCAGAGCTTGCCGATAATGAGCGACCGACGGAGACAAAAAACGATGCAAACCCGTTTGACGACGCAAGCGAACGGCTCACAGCCGATCCTGTCGAACGTGAGCCCATCCAGCCGGCCCAATTTGAGGAAACGGAACGGGGGAATCCCAAGCTTAATTCCGGCGTCGAACCAGTCGCTCCCCAGAAAACATCTGGGACGAACGGACCGCGATTGATGCATCCCGGCGCGTCGACCGCGTCCCCGATCGGCGCTGATCCGTCACATTTCGAGCAGAACAGCGCGGGAAAAAACCGTTCCACCGACCAGCCCGTCGAAGACGATCCGTTCGAGAGCGATGAGAATCCGGAGATGGCGGACCAAACCAGTGAGGGGCCTCTCCAATCGGCGGATGCGGAGAATCTTGCTCCCTTCACGCCCCAGAAGGATCACTCGAATCACGAGTTGGATCGTCGAAATCCATTCGCTCCCCAACCGAAGGGAACACCCCAACCCGACCCTGCGGCATTCGACAACATTTCCGCGCCGGGTACGACCGAACCCTCGAATCCGTTCGACCGGAAGATGCCGAAACAGAAGCCGGCCGGAGACGACAACCAGACGAAGGTTCCACAACGGCCCTCAATGGGTTCAGAACGGCCGGCGAGGGGCGAGGGACCAAAGGTCCAGTCGAAACCGTTTCCGACAACGGGACGCGAAACCGACGACAATCCGAATCTGCCGCTCGACACGAAGCAGACAGCTTCCTCCGCGGAAATAGCGACACAACAGCAGGCTGTTCCCGTTCGGCTCAATCCGAAGCCGAAGGCTTCCCGTCTCGTGCCGCCGAAACCTGAAAATTTGCAGGGCGAAGCCACCGTCGATGCCGAGGTACCGCGCGGTCCGCAACGTCCGCGGTTAAACATCGAAAAGACGGCTCCCAAGAACGCCATCCTCGGACAACCGCTCATCTACAGCATTCTCATTAAAAATCTCGGCGATAGTCCTGCTCACCAGGTGGTCGTTGAAGACAGCATCCCCAAGGGGACGAAATTGAACGGCACCATTCCCCGCGCCGAGATGACGGGCAAGAAACTGGTGTGGAAACTCGGCACTCTGGATCCGGGCGAGCAATGCAAAATTCGCTTGCGGGTCATTCCGATCAAGGAAGGTCAGGTCGGCAGCATCGCCACTGTGAATTTCGTCTCTAAAGTGGCTGCCCAAACAATGATCACTGCTCCCGCATTGTCGCTGGAACTGACTGGTCCGCCGCAGGCAAAACTCGGAGAGCCCGTCACCTTCAACTTCAAAGTCACCAACAACGGATCGGGTGATGCCACCGGCGTCTTAATTCGTAATCTTATTCCCGAGCAATTAACACATCCCAACGGGAGCGACCTTGAATATGAAGTCGGAACATTGACGGCCGGGAAATCGAAGCAATTTGCCCTCAGCGTCACTGCGGCGAAAATCGGCTTGATGATTAACAGGGCGACGCTGACCGCCGACGGCGACTTCTCGGTCGAAGCGAAAACTGAACTGGAAATTCTGGGGTCGTCGCTTCTGGTGACACGCATCGGTCCCAAAAAACGCCCGCTGGGCCGGCCGGCCGTTTACTCCAACCGTATTGTCAACAATTCGGCAGCAGCCGTCCAAGGCATCACGGTCGTCGAAACAGTTCCTGACGGAATAGAATTCGTGAAAGCCTCTCACAGCGGT
>CAUZTK010000306.1:0-4472 GCA_963582395.1 Planctomycetota bacterium
CAAAGCGACCGAGCAGGTCCGCACGCCGCTCGATGCGTTTCTGCTGGCAAAGCTCGAAGACAAGGGGGCGCGGTTCAATCCCGACGCACTGAAACATATCCTCATTCGCCGGGTCTATTTCGACCTGCTCGGCCTGCCTCCGGACCCGCAGGCCGTCGAAGCATTCCTCGAAGACCAGCGAATGGATGCCTACGAACGTTTGGTCGACCGGCTGCTGGCCTCGCCCCGCTACGGAGAACGCTGGGGCAGACATTGGCTCGACATTGCCGGTTACGCAGATTCGGACGGCTATCTCGAAGCCGATCGGCTCCGGCCGGAAGCGTGGCGGTATCGCGATTACGTCATCCGCGCCCACAACGACGACAAGCCGTTCGACCGTTTTGTGCTGGAGCAAATTGCCGGCGACGAACTGGCCGATTGGCGGCGGGCGAAACAGATCACGCCCGAGCTGGCCGACAACCTGATCGCGACGGGCTTTCTGCGGACCGCGCTCGATCCGACCTACGCCGGGTACGCCGAGCCGCTGGAATGTTACAAGGTGTTGGCCGACACGGTGCAGATTGTCAGTTCGGCGTTTCTTGGGCTGACCATTCAGTGCGCCCGCTGCCATTCGCACAGGTTCGACCCGATTTCCCAGAAAGACTACTATCGCATGCACGCCATCTTTTTGGCGTCGTACGATCCGAATCGCTGGCTGGTTTCGCCGGAGCGGAGCATTCCTTTGGCTACCGAATCCGAGCAGGCTCGCGTTACGAAATACAATCAGCAGGTCGAAGGCCGTCTGAAACAATTGAACGGCGAAATCGCCGCGTTGACCTCCCATTTTCGGGAGAAGTATCTCGACGAACGGCTGAGCCACATCACCGACGAGCCGCTTCGTAGCAAAGTCAAAGCGGCGCTGCTGGTCGATCCGAAAAAACGCAACGCCGCGCAACAAAAACTTGTCGCAGAGCGTGCTTCGGGCGTCACGGTTGCCGAGAAAGATGTGGTCGCGCGTTTCCCAAAGTTCAAAACAGAACTCGACAAATTTCGGAGGGCCGTCGCCGCAGAAACCGCGTTGAAAAAGACGATTGTCCGGCTGCGCGGACTGCAAGACCTCGACGACAAACCTGCACAGGCACACCTGCTCATTCGGGGTGACTTCAACAAACCGGGAACGGCGGTTCAGCCGGCCGTGCCGGCGGTGCTGGTCCCCCAGAACTACAAATTCCAGCCCGAGCCGGGATACAAGTTGACCGGGCGACGCCAAGCTTTGGCCCGCTGGCTCGTCGATCCGCAGAACCCGCTGACCGCCCGCGTTCACGTCAACCGCATTTGGGCGCATCACTTCGGCCGGGGCATCGTTTCGACCCTCGACGATTTCGGCAACATCGGGTCGCGTCCATCACATCCCGAGTTGCTCGACTGGTTGGCGGTGGAGCTGATCTCCACCGGCTGGAGCCAGAAATCCCTGCATCGGCTAATCGTAACCTCGAGTGTGTTTCGGCAAACCTCGCAGCCCAATACCCAACTCAAGGACGCCGATCCGGAAAACGTTCTGCTGGGTTCGTGGCCGCCGCGCCGGCACGAAGGGGAAGTCGTCCGCGACACCATCCTGGCCGTGACCGGCAAGCTGAACCGGCTGATGTACGGCAAACCGGTTCCAATCAAACGCCACAGCGACGGTCAGGTCACGGTCGCCGAGACTTCCGCCGGCAATCGTTCGAGCATCTATCTAATGGTGCGCCGCAGCCGGCCGGTCACGTTGCTGGAAATGTTTGACACACCAAGAATGGAAATCAACTGCCCACAGCGAACTGAGTCGATCGTGGTCACGCAATCGCTGACCATGCTCAACAGCCGCTTCCTCGAAAAAAACTCGCAAGCCTTGGCCGAGCGTCTTCTGAAAGAAGCCCCCAACGATGACGCCGCCCGAATGGATCTGGCATTCCGGTTGCTATTCGCCCGTTTGCCCTCCGGCACAGAGCGGCGGATGATAGCCACGTTTCTGGACGACGTTGTTCGAGTGGAACGGGGCCACAGAGCTGGCCCAATCAGCACCGACCCCGTCACCACCGACGAAACAGACGCCGCGCTCCAGCACCGCTGGAGTCAACTGGCGCTGGTGTTGCTCAACAGCAACGAATTTTTGTTCGTGCCTTAACAACCAAAAAAGTTGAGAGTCAAGGATCGAGAGTCAAGAGCCAGAAAGAGATGGGCATCAACCGGATGATGCTAACCGTTCAACGATGTTTTCTTCCGGCCCTCGATTCTTGAACGTTTAAATTCCTGACTATTTTGCGCAGGATCTCATTGATAACGAATTAACCTGTTTTGAAATCGGTCACAGTCATGCCTTGCCGAAACTACGATTTTCTCGACCTGCATGAAACAATCGCCCGGCGGGAGCTGTTTACCCGCCTGGGGACCGGGTTGACCGGGATAGCGCTGGCGTCGCTTTTAGCCGACGAGCATCTTCGAGCCGCGTCTGGAAAGACCAAGCGGTCCGGGAGCGCGCGGGAGCCGCATTTTCCCCCCAAAGCGACCGCCGTCATTCAGTTGTTTCAGCACGGCGGCCCCAGCCATATGGACCTGCTGGATCCCAAGCCGGAATTGAATCGGCGGGACGGCCAGCCGATGCCCAAATCCTTCACCGATCTGGTGAAGCTGACCAAACACGGCGGCCTGATGGGAACACCGTTTCGGTTCCAGCCGGCCGGCGAAAGTGGCGTCGAATACTCTGAGATTCTGCCTCACACCGCCAAGTGTGCTGACGAGATCGCCGTCATTCGCTCGATGTACACCGAACACAACAATCACGAGCAGGCGCTTTGGCATATGCACACCGGCCGCACGATTACCGGCCGCCCCACGCTCGGTTCTTGGGTTAACTATGCCCTCGGTTCCGAAAACGCAGACCTGCCCGCTTATGTCGTCTTGCGCAACGACGGCTCGCTGCCGGTCGATGGGACGCGAAACTGGTCGTCCGGGTTTCTGCCGCCGCGGTATCAAGGAGTCCATTTTCGGCACACCGGTTCGCCGGTGTTGTATCTGAAACCGGCCACGCCGGTTGCTGATGAGGTCTCGCGATTGCGATTCGACCTGCTGCGAAAACTGAACGCCCAGCACAAAAATTCCAATCCCAGCATCGACGCGCAATTGGAGGCCCGCATCGCCAGTTACGAACTGGCTGCACGCATGCAGGTCTCTGCCGCCGAGGCGCTCGACCTCTCGACGGAGACCAAGGAAACGCAATCGCTATACGGGTTGAACGCCAAGCCGACAGCCAGTTACGGTCGGCGGTGCCTGATGGCGCGGCGGCTGGTCGAACGGGGTGTTCGCTTCGTGCAGGTTTTCATCCGCGGTCAAATGTGGGACACGCACGCCGACAACGCCAACCGCACCCGGCAGTGCTGCTTAGAGACCGACCAGCCGACCGCCGCACTGCTCAAAGACTTGAAACAGCGGGGACTGCTGGAGACGACGATCGTCATCTGGACGGGCGAGTTTGGCCGCACGCCGGTCAGCCAGGGAGGCCAAGGCCGCGATCACCACAAGCAAGGGTTCAGCCTGTGGCTGGCCGGCGGAGGCATCAAGGGAGGACAGTCCTACGGGGCCACCGACGAATTCGGTTATCACGCCGTCGAGAATCGTGTCAAAGTCGCCGACCTGCACGCGACCATCCTGCACCTGATCGGCCTCGATCACTTGCAGACAACCTACCACCGCAACGGTCGAGATGAGCGGCTGACCGACATCTACGACGCCCAGATTCTCAAGCCGTTGTTGACCTAGTTCGAAACAATCCACGCAGCCCCATTGAGTCTCAATAGACCGTTTGCCGAACGGGAATATGCGCTGGCATCATACACTCGCGATCCCCGTGGGGCCGGTCCGTGAGCCGATATTTGACTTGGTTCCGCACTTGCCATCTTTGCTGGATCTTCGAGACAAGTCTATCGAGTGTGCGTTCGGATATTACGTATAACGAACAAGATCCCCCCGCCGTGAATAGGTCGGAACATACAACGTTGATTTCACGATCCGCTCAACTCACCGCCCTAGTCGCGGTCAACTTGAGCGTCTGGTTAGCACGCCATAAAGCGATCAAAGTTTTTAATCGCATCGGGCACCCCTTCCAAATACTCAGCCAGAATCTTCTCAAGGGAGATGTACTGTCTACCCACATCATGGAAAAGTATCCGTAAGCGTTGCAAAGGGTTCGCTGATCTTTGACCGAAGAATTCTCTGTCGTTGTAATCTTGGGACCAGATGCCGGAATGCTGAACACCGCAGCGCCCTTGCTTGCTGTCAGTTTTATCGTGCCGCCGAAGAAGAACTATTTGTATTTCGGATCAGGATGAATACACCCAAAGCGATGGAAATCGTGAATGCGGATCTTCTCGATGAGGTGATAATGTGGCAGTGTGGGGCAAGTTGTTCTTCGTATTGCTTGCGGATTTTCTGCTCGTCTTTGTCCCGACAATCTTTTA
>CAUZTK010000307.1:0-4401 GCA_963582395.1 Planctomycetota bacterium
GATTCCAAGTGTGATCGCACTCGTCAGGGCTGCTCAGATGGATCAACTGGCCAGCCCTGAAATAAATAGTCATTATGTTGATTCTTTGATGTTTTCTTGGTAAGATTCCCGATAATTGAACAGGTTGAGAAATTCACTTTGATCGGTAAGGGGTCGAATATGTTGAAAATTCTTGGAAACGGCAGCCGGTTTTGTGACGGCCTGACGCGGCGCAGTTTTCTGCAGATTGGCGGGCTGGCGATGGGCGGGATGTCGCTGCCGCAGATGCTGCAGGCGGAAGCTCGCTCGCAGGTTGGGTCATCGTCCAAAGGGATCATCATGATCCTTTTGCCCGGCGGACCGTCGCATATCGACATGTACGACCCGAAGCCCGAAGCGCCGGCGGAAATTCGAGGCGAGTTCTCGCCCATCCCGACCAATGTTCCTGGCATCGAAATTTGCGAGTTGATGCCGCGTTCCGCCGCCATGATGGACAAGCTGATTCCCATCCGCTCGCTAGTTGGTGCGCACGGCGACCACACCATTCACCAGTGCATTACAGGCTGGGAAAGTCATCCGGCACCGCCGGTCATTGCCTCCACCCAGCAAGATATTTCTGGTTATCCACCCGGCGGCTGGCCATCAATTGGCGCGGTCCTCTCGAAAGTTTACGGGGCGGTGCATCCCGGTGTGCCCCCGTCGGTTGATCTGACCCCCGTCCGTTTCGACGCCCGATTCGCAGTCGGCGGTGCCGCTCCGGGCCAGGCAGGCTATTTGGGGGCGGCCCACGCAGGTTTCGAGATCCAAGCCGTCGACCGCCGGAACATTATCTTGAACGGGGTTGGGCTGGACCGGCTATCCGATCGCAAAAATCTGCTGGCGAGTCTCGACCGCTTCCGTCGCGAAACCGATGCCACCGGCGTGATGGAGGGCATGGACTCGTTCACCCAGCAGGCATTCGAGGTGTTGACCGCCCCCCGGTTGGCGGAAGCCCTCGACTTAAGTCGCGAAGACCCCCGAATGCGTCGCCGTTATGAATTGGCCCGCAGTTCGGCTCCGCAACACGGTGACTACACGATGCTGGACCAGTTTCTGATGGCTCGGCGGGTCATCGAAGCCGGTGCGCGTTGCGTCACGCTCGTCTACAGTCGTTGGCCATTCGGCCGATTTGGAAAAGGCGACTTCAATTGGGATTGGCACAAAGACAATTTCACAGAAGCACGTAACACGCTGCCGGGGCTCGATCTGGGCGTGACCACTCTCGTCGAGGATTTGGACGAGCGGGGAATGCTCGACGACATCTCGGTGGTCGTTTGGGGCGAGTTCGGACGAACCCCGAAGATCAATGGGAACGCCGGTCGCGACCACTGGCCGCAGTTGGGTGGCGCGCTGCTGGCCGGGGGCGGTCTGCGGACCGGTCAGGTTCTGGGCGCCACGAACCGTCTGGGCGAATATGTTACGGATCGCCCCGTCCATTTTCGCGATGTCTTCGCCACGCTGTATCACCAATTTGGAATTGACATCGAGCGGACACAGTTCAACGATCTGGCCGGCCGTCCCCACTACCTGGTCGACGACCGCAAGCCGTTGCCCGAACTTGTCTGATTTGATAGCGCCTCTTGTTGGAAGCGGTAGGACTTTGTACGCCGAACAGCGTTCGGCGTACAACTGGCTCTTGGGTGGTCACCGCCAATTCAGAGTCGAGCCATGAGTTGCATTCCGTACTATGGTGTATGCGCGTTGTTATGGTTCATCATGTGGGCAATTGGCCTCTGGTATTTCCAGACTCGTCGGACAAATGGCCCACTACTTCGGCGTCTTTCCTGGCCGAATCGCATTTGCCTGATTGTTGCCGTCGTCATACTCCCCGTCCTTTACATCCGCAGTTATTCGCTCTATCAGCGTCTTGCCGCTGCGTTTTCGGACCAACGGCGCTGGTGGCTCCTGGCTCGGTCCAATGGATGACCTTTACGTCCCTGTGCAGTTTCTGCAGCGTCCCTCGTGGTCGTATGAGCCTTACTTATATCCACTTGCCGTTCTCGCCATTGTTCTAGCTCCGTTCGTTATCCACAGGATCGTTCTCTCAACTCGTGTTCGTCATCCTCGCGTTGTCGGAGTGGTTCTTGTAGCAACCCTTGAAATTGACTGCCTTATATTCATGTTGGGTCCGATCTAATCGCGGACGACCGCCCAACTGGAGCACAAACGCTGAGGGTCTGGTGGGCACGCCTTCGCTGTTCTCCAACGCTAGTTCTCATATTACAATCAGCCGTTGCTGTTCGCTTCGTTACAGGGCAGCGTCGTTAGTGCCGAATCACCGAGTTGCAATCGGGTACAGAACGTCAGACATTCTTCTGGCCGCCCGCTGACACCCTCTCCAACTCCATTACCTTTGACAGATTGGGCCACATTGATTAGCATTTTTTTATAGGTTGATATGAAGCACTTGAGGGTTGCTTCACCCAAGGGGCCGGTCTTTCGAGGAGTGACACCGGATGACCGTTCAACCGAGACTGCTGCGACGGACCACAACAACCGCTATCATGTCGCTGTTGTTGGCCGTCGCGGGCGCTGCAACGGCTGAGGAGCTGTTACACGTTCGCATCGATAGGTTGATTGCCCAGGGGAACATTGGGCCGGTGGCCCCACGGGCAAGCGATGCCGAGTTTCTGCGGCGGTTGTCCATGGACCTAACCGGGACAATTCCCTCGTCTGAGGCTGCGCGGGCCTTTCTCGACGATCAGTCGACCGACAAGCGGGCCGTGCTGATCGATCGGCTGCTCGGCAGTCCGTGGTATGTCCGTCACATGGCCAAGTCATTCGACGTAATTCTGATGGAGCGCCGCGGAGACAAGCATGTCAAATCGCCCGAATGGCAGAAGTTCCTTCAGACGTCGTTCGAGCAGAACAAACCGTACAACCAACTGGCACGCGAGATTCTCGGCGCCGACGGTACCGATCCGAAATTGCGGGCGGCAGCGAAATTTTATCTCGATCGCGACGGCGAGACGAATCTGCTCACGCGCGATGTGGGCCGTATCTTCTTCGGCATGGACCTGCAGTGTTCACAATGTCACGACCATCCGCTGATCGACGACTACGTGCAGCCCGACTACTACGGCATTTTTGCGTTTCTGAGTCGTAGCTTCCTGTTCACGGTCGAGAAGAAGAAAAAACCGGTGTTTGCCGAAAAGGCCGAGGGAAGCGTCAGTTTCAAATCGGTCTTTACCGACGTTTCCGGACAGACTCGGCCACGACTCCCCGGCAGCGCACAGATCGACGAGCCCAGGTTCCACAAAGGAGATGAATACAAGGTCAAGCCGGCCAAAAATGTCGGTCCCGTTCCCAAATACAGCCGGCGGGCGCAGTTGGCCAAGCTGGCGACCGACGGCAGCAATCGGGCGTTTAACCGGAACATTGTCAACCGGTTATGGGCGCACATGATGGGCCGTGGACTCGTCCATCCGGCCGATCTGCATCACTCCGACAATCCTCCCTCGCACCCGAAGTTGTTGGAGATTCTGGCCGATGAATTTGTCGCGATGAAGTTCGATATCAAGGTGCTGTTGCGCGAACTGTCGCTCAGCGAGACTTATCAACGGTCATTCCAACCGTCCCAGGATTTCGACGAACACATTGCCGTTTCCGCGAGTCGGCTGCCGGCCGCCTTGGAAGCAGAGTTGCAGCAGTTCCAGCAGGAGATCGAACAGGCGGTTAAACAGTTGGGGAAGGCCGAAGAGGAAATCAAAGCTGCTGAGAAAACGATTGCTCCTGTGATCGAGAAGTTGAAAAAGGCCGACGAGGCTGTCACGAAAGCCAAGAAGCCGGCCGACGAAGCCGCCAAAGCGCTCGCCGATGCCCAAAAGCAGCTCGCGACCAAACAGGACATCGCCGGCGCGTTGACCGTGGCAGCGGCAAGCGCGCAGGAAGCGGCCAAGAAATTGCCGAAGGACAAAGAACTGGCCCAAGCCACCGAGAAATTTCAGTCCCGCGCCAAAAAGTTCTCGGCAGAGGTCGCCACCCTGAAAAAGACCGTCGCCGAGCGGTCTCCCAAGGCCCAGCAGACTGCCGAAAAGCTGGCCGTCGTCCAGAAAGCCGCCGATGCGGTGGCCGCTCGGCTGGCAGAACCGGGCAAACCGCTGGCGGCGGGACGGAAAAATGCGGCCGAAGCGCGAACCCGGCTCAAAGCCGGGCAAACCGCGGTCAAGCGCACGGAACTTCGAATCGAAGGCGCCGAAGCTCTGCTTGCCTATCGAGACTTAGAGGCAGGCATTACGGCGGTGCAGGCTTCGATCGAAAAAACTAAGTCCGAAATTGCGGCCGGCAAACAGACCGCTGAAAAATCGGCGCAGCAACTGGCTCAAGTCAAGGCGGACGTGCCCGCCGTCGAGAAGGCGAACTCCGCAGCGGTCGCCGTTTTGA
>CAUZTK010000308.1:0-4395 GCA_963582395.1 Planctomycetota bacterium
TGGGAATCGCTGGATTCGCCAAAATTCAGCATGGATCCGCTGAACTCTTCTGAGTTCAGCGACCCAGCAGTCGAATATTGACAGAGCGCCAGGAGCACTCATTATCAGGCCCTTAACAGGTGAATTCAACAAGTTCCCTGCCCGAACCAGCCGATACGAAGAGAATAATCAGAATCACTCACAATCGGATCGACGGTTGACGGGGTGTCAGTGGCAACGTCACCCCGTCGGTTACAGTAGCGGCAGGGCCGGTGACCAGCCGGATTGCGGGGCAGTCAGACCGTCTTGGGCAGCCGATTCAACCAGCGCGACATCCCTGTGTCTGATTAGCGATCGATTGGGCTGGGTCGGTCGGTGGCGAAGCGAAATCGCTTCCAACAACTGCGCGAAAGAACAAACAGGACGATACCCAGCAGCCCGCCCGCGCAGTCGGCCATCCAGTCGTGGAAATCCGCAGTCCGACCGACCGGGATTTGCAGCAACTCGTCTCCAACTCCGTAGACAGCGCTGACGGCCCAAATGACCGATAAGGTTCGCACCGTTACCCGCTGAGTTGTGGAGATCCAGACTCCGATCAGGAACGTCAGGCCGAAGTACATGCCGGAATGTGCGAGCTTGTCGGAGCCCGATGGTAGCGTTTTCGGCGGCATCGGGACGTGTGTCAGAGAAAAGATAGCCATCCAGTAGCAGGCCAGTCCCCAACCGGCGACCCGTCGGAAGCACGTTGCCCGCAGGTTGTGCGGTTCAGCCATAGGCTCGATCTGAACGAATCAGGATTCGGTCGGGCCGGGGGTCGTCCGGCGGTGTTGGGGATGCTGCTGCAAATAAGCCTCGACCCGGTCTTCGCGGGAGATCGCCATGGGAATGAAATCGACCGCCTGCCGCAGGCGGTCGTTCGGTTCGGCGCAACTGAATCGCAGAAACCCGTGACCGGCTTCCCCAAAACACTCGCCGCCCAAACAGGCGATTCCGAAATCGTCATCGGCCCCTTCGAGCAGGTACAGCGCCAGTCCGTGACTGCTGATTCCCAGCCGATCGCAAAGGGGTGTGACGTTTGGGAATACATAAAACGTGGCGGCCGGATCGAGCGCGTGAAATCCTTCGATCGCGTTGAGGCCGGCCGTCAACAGCTCGACTTTTTCTCGGAACTTCCGCATGGTCGAGTCGCGTTCGGCGTGGTCTCGCTCCAGCGCCGCCTTTCCCGCCAGTTGAACGAATGTCGGCGTGCAAGAGAGCGACGTGTTGATCATCTTGCCGATGGCATCAGCAATCTCAGCCGACGAGACGGAAAAACCGAGCCGCCAGCCGCTCATGCTATATGACTTGCTAAACGTGTAAGTCCCCACGCATTGCTCCAGCATGCCGGGCTGCTCCAGCAGCGAGCGGTGTTTGCCCTTCCAGACCATGTGGCAGTACGGTTCGTCGCTGAAGAGGGCCACATCCTTTCCGCGGACCAAATCAGCGATATTCTGCAAGTCCTTCGCGGTGGTGATTCCGCCAGTCGGATTGTGGGGGGAGTTCAGGAAGATGGCCTTCGGCGAGGGATCTTCGGCCAGAAATTTCTCGATTTCAGCCACGTCGGGACGGAACTCGTTCGACTGCCGCAGCGGACACAGCACGGCCCGCGCCCCACGGCGTTCGATGTTGGGGATGTACGTGGAAAAATACGGGCTAAAGACCAAAACGCCGTCGCCTGGATTCAGAAACGCCTCGCAAAAAAACAGCTCAAAGATCTTCGCCCCCGGTCCGGCAACGATGTTTTCCGGCTCGGCGGGAATGTTGAATTCTTCGCGGACATAATTCGCAGCCGCCTGCCGAAATTCGGGAACTCCCGGTGACGGGCAATAGTGCGACTGATTGCTTTCGATGGCCGCAACACCGGTCGCTTTGGCAGAGGCCGTACTGTCGAAGGGGCTGTCGCCGATTTCCAGCTCGACGACGTCCTTACCGGCCGCCTGCAGCTCTTTAGCCAGCGCCAACACGGTAAAAGCAGTTTCGGCAGATAGCGACCTGGCGAACTGACTCAAACTGGCCGGCACAGTTGCGGCTCCTCAATTTTGGACGATGTGCTGTTGCCGCTTGCACCGAGCGAGCATCCGGCGCAGCATCCGGCGATCGGAGGTTCCGCACCGCAACCGGCCCCGATAACTTTGTTACTTTGTGGCGATGGCCTGCGCCAGCGGCCGCAGGACATGCTCGATCACATACAATTCCATCAGGCGTTCGGAGTGATCGCGGAGTCGATCGAGCTTTTCCTCGAAGGAGGTTTCCACCTCCAGGCTCCCGTATTGACGAACGGTAAAGTAGACGCTGAGCTGCTCGTCGGGAAAGTCCCCACGCCGAACCTGGTAAGCATTGGTTCGGGTTTCGACCATCAACCGGGCCTGAACGCGGCAGGAATCTTCAAGGCTGACGGTGATCGAAGGCTCGAAGTTCAGGACGTGTTCGCCGGCTGCTTCGATCATTCCGTCCAGCGCTATCCCGGTGCCCAGCGCTTCGGCCACGAGTGCATCGTGATTGCCCCGATACGAGAAATCGAAACCGAGCATGTAATCAAGCGCCTCGCAGTCGAGCGGACTGACGGTGAGCATGTACGGCACGAGTTGCAAAACCAACTTGTGTTGTTCGAGGGCGGTCTCCGGGTCGTCTGGGTTAATGAAGCCGCTGCAAATCCGTCGCGGTTCCAACGAGAGCCAGCGCTGGTGCCCTTGATCTTTGTCTTCTTCGAGTACAAAATCTCCGTTTTCACGTGTATAAAAGTTCCTCATGCTGGGATAACTTTTTTGGACGCGGCCGAAAAAATCGAGAATCGTCTCGCGGCCGTCGGGCAGCTTCATCTCGGTATTGAGATTCATGTTGACGTAAAAGTCGTCCGCGATTGAACCGTAAGCGTGCATGGGTTCCACCTCAAAAAACGTCGTGCCGAAATCGATCGCCTCGCCTTTCGCCTTGGCGGGTTCGACCGTCCCCCGTCACGAGACCGTTCGACGGAAATTCCAATTTCCTTGGCACCAGCACCGTATTACCAACCTGTATTGTATAAGGGGAGCCAGGATGGGTCAAAGAACCGTTTTGCAGTCATCTGGCAGACAGATTCACAAAACTGAATGCGTTACCGATCGGTCAATACAATTATCGATCTTTCTTACCGATTTCGGCTGGTTCGGTCTACTCGGAAGGGACCAAAAAATCGCAGGCCTGACAATCGGACACGTTTCCTCCGACGAGGTTCGAGAGGCGTTGTGGCGAAAACTGCGTTCCGAGCAGCGCGCCGAGCCCCCAACCGAGTGCGATTGGCTGCCGGAAGTCCGTGTTCGTTTGCAGCGCTACACACAGGGAGCCTCGGTCGACTTTACTGATTGCCAGGTCGATCTGCCCCCGCGAACAGCTTTTCAACGCAGGGTCATCGTGGCGACTCGAACGATCGATTACGGGCTGACGACGACATACGGCCAACTCGCCGAACAGGTTGGCGTCCCCCGTGCCGCCCGCGCGGTTGGCAGCGTGATGGCGACCAATACTGTGCCGATCATCATTCCCTGTCATCGCGTTGTCGCCGCCGGCGGCAAACTGGGCGGTTTTTTGGCCCCACAAGGAATCAGCCTCAAAGAGCGAATGCTGATGATGGAGGCGGAATAATCTGCATAACCGGTCCGTCCCGTCCCTCGCCGGCGGACAATCCGCAAGAGCAAATGTATCGTCGGGGTCGTCTCTTCCGATGACAAAACGGAAATGATCCACAATCTCCGGAGAAAACGGCCCCCCGCCCCCGCGGCAGTCATTGGTGCCCCCCAGACCCACGACGGCTCGACGGATATGGATTCCACCGACTCGAAACCGTATTCGGAAACCGGCACGACTCAACACAAACATCTGCTGAACCGCATCGAGCCAACTGAGTTACGGCGGCGGTTGTGGCACATGCTGCCCGGGTTGCTCCCGTTTTTGCTGTGGCCCATCCCACACCAGGACCCGATTTCGCCCACACTCTACGCGATCATCATCGTTGTAGTCGTCGGCCTGGCCATTACCATTTTCGTCGGCTATCGCCGAATCGAACGGAGCGGCGAGCAGAATGAACGCTTCAGTGCCGTTACTGGTTATGCAGCCAGTGTCCTGTTGACCCTGCTGATCTTCCCCGGCGACGCTGAACTCGGCTTGACCGTGCTCGCAGTATTGGCGTTTGGAGACGGATCGGCGACATTGGGCGGACTACTTTTACGGGGACCGACTCTCCCCTGGAACCATCACAAGACGGTCGCCGGGTTCCTCTGTTTTTTGATCGGTGGCGGGCTGTCGGCATCGATCGTCTACTGGGGTGAAACGCACAACCTCGAAGCAACAAATCAGCCCGCGACGTTGTACACCGCGATGTTCTGCGGAGTTTCGGCCACG
>CAUZTK010000309.1:0-4392 GCA_963582395.1 Planctomycetota bacterium
GACTCGGCTCGTTCCCGAGCAGATTTCTCAGCGACCATCGACTCAGGGATGCCATCTTTAAGCCGCTGGGCCCACTTATAGAAGGTCGTTCGAGAAACTCCTTCTTGGAGGCAGAACACCTCGACTTCCAAGTTGATGGCCGTGTAATTCTCAAGACGCTCTTGCCAATCCAAATAGTCGTCGAGGTCGATCGCTGGACGTCCCATATCGTGTCTCCCAAGAGTGCGATGTTCCAGCACTCAAGTCTACACGACCTGATAAGTATGGATCTGCCGCGCGCATACCTTGACGAGCGAGGGAGCCGCCAACACGCCCGTCGGAGATGGCCGATTACTTGACAAGAAACCGGCAAAATCCGGAACCGACGGATTCGTTTACGACCCGAAGAATCCGGTCCCGTAGTTGCACGGACCGGCTCTCTATACCATTCCAGCCGACCAGCGCCCGTTGGCCCAACGAAAAGACATTCTCGTCTATCAGACCGAACCGCTGACCGAACGGATTGAGGTGACCGGCAATCCCGTCGTTGAATTGCACACCGCCTTATCCGCTCCGGACACCGATTTCTTTGTCCGGCTGATCGACGTCGCTCCCAACGGGATCGCCCGCGATGTTTCACTGGGGATGGTCCGCGTCCGTTACCGCAACGGTCTCGCCAAACCGAAGCTGATCGAGCCGGGAAAAGTCATCAAATACACGATTCGCATGAACCCGACGTCGAACGCGTTTTTGCCGGGACATCGGATTCGGCTCGACGTCACGAGTTCCGACTTTCCCAACTACGACCGCAACCACAACATGGCTACCGATCAAAACGCCGATGCCAAACTGGTCAAAGCGACCCAAACGCTTCATCACGGCGCGGCGAAATCGACGCGCACGATTCCGCCGTGGATACCGCACGACGGCTCGTAACAATCGCCTGGACACGGAATGCGGCGGCGTTTTTTAGATCACTTCGTGAATCGGTTCGATGCCCTGGTCGACCAGATAGCGCGGGGTGCCGCTGGTGTCGAAGATGCGGGTCCCGTTGAGATCAAGACCGACGTTTTTATACAGCGTTGCGAAGACTTCCTGAAACTTCACCGGGCGTTCAACCGCGTGCTCGCCATAGGGGTTCGTCTTACCGATCACCTGGCCGGTCTGCATGCCCCCGCCGGCCAGCATGGCACAGGAGACCCGCGGCCAATGGTCGCGGCTGTTGTTCTTGTTGATCTTCGGCGTCCGGCCGAACTCGCCCCACACAACCACCGAGACGTGCTTGTCGAGCCCGCGCTCGTGGAGGTCCATCACGAGTGCCGAAAGTCCCTGATCGAGCAGCGGGAATTCCTCACGGGATCGCGGGAAGTTCATGCCGTCGCCGCCGTGCCAGTCCCAACGGCTGTAATTGAGGGACACAAACCGAGCCCCCGCTTCGACGAGCCGCCGAGCGATGCAGAAGTTCTCGATCATCTTGGGCGCCCCGTCACGCTGAAACTTTTCAATGCTCTTTCCGTAGCGGGCGACGATCTTCGGATCTTCCTTCGAGAGGTCCAGTGCTTCCGCCAGTTGGGACGTTGTGAGAATTCCCAGCGCTTGCCGGCTATAAACGTCCATGCTTTCCATGACGCCGGACGAATCAGCATCGCGGCGGAAACTATCGAAAGCTTTCATCAACCGGCTGCGATCACGCAGCCGTTCCAATGTGATGCCCTGCAGGACCATGTTCTCAGCCGAGCTGCGTGCCTTGCGGCCGACGAGATTGAACGGCGTATGCTGCACACCAAGAAACCCGCCGGTGCCCGGTTCGCCCCATGTTCGATTGCCGGTTGCGTACATGAGGGCCACGTTCGGCGGAACGGCTTGGTTGAGCGATCCCTGCAGCTTCGAGACGAACCCTCCGGCCGACGGCCAACCGCCCGGCGGTCGACGGTCACCGAATCGGCGGCCGGTCATGCACTGGTAACAATCATGCCGGCCGTCGGCATCGGCAATCGAGCGGATGGGAATGAATTTGTCCATCATCTGCGCCATCCGAGGGAACAGCTCGCAGATTTCGATGCCAGGCACATTGGTGTGGATCGGATTGAATTCACCGCGAATTTCCTGCGGCGCTTCGGGTTTGAGGTCCCACAAGTCGAGATGCGATGGGCCGCCCGGCATGTAAATGTTGATGATCGCGCGGTGATTGCTGCCGGTGCCCGCGTCCGCCTCGGCTTTGAGGGCCTGCGGCAACACGAGCCCTCCCATCGCCATCCCGCCGATTTTAAGAAAGCTACGGCGAGACTGCCCGTCACAAAATCGACCACCCTTGCGAGTCGGTCGGCCGAGAATCGTCAGCATCAATACTCTCCTCAGGTGGTTGATCTCAACTCGTTTGCCACTGCTTTCTTTCAAGCAGAATGTTACGATCACTGTTTCCGACGAAGCACACCAACGACCACGCGACAACAGAAAATCGCCTCGCTTCGATCATTCCTATCGGCATCGAGGAATGTTGATATGATAAGGAAGTCATCACGATCCGTCAATTGGTGGATGTCGGCCCCGAGTCGGTTGGGTCACTCAACCATCATCAATTTGCGAATTTGGTTTCGCAGGCCTGTGGGGCCCGCTAAGCCGCAAGCGGCAACTCGACCTCGGAAATCCCAAATGAAAAAAAACGCGAAAAAAGTTCATGTTTCGACGTGGCAACCTCTTGCGCGGTCGTGACCGGAGTCCGTGAAAACACAGAGGTTCGAGCAACACGATGGGGGAAATTCAATGAGCGCACAACGGCGCAAGGTGATCATCACGTGTGCGGTCACGGGGTCGATTCACACGCCGACGATGTCTGAGCACCTGCCGGTCACACCAGACGAGATCGCTGCTGCCGCCATCGGTGCTGCCGAGGCGGGGGCGGCCATTGTGCATTTGCACGCCCGCAATCCGCAGGACGGGCGTCCGACGCCCGATCCCGAGATCTTCTCGCAGTTTGTGTCCCAGATCAAACAGCAGGCCGACGTGGTCGTCAACATCACAACCGGCGGCGGCCATCAGATGACCATCGACGAGCGACTTCGGGGCGCGCTGACGTTGCAGCCCGAGATGTGCTCGCTCAACATGGGCTCGATGAACTTCGGCCTGTATCCGTTGCTGGCCCGATTTGAACAGTGGAAACACGACTGGGAACCCGAATACTTGGAGAAGTCGCGGGACTTCATCTTCCGCAACACGTTCACCGACGTCGAGTACATTCTGGAGCATGTGGGACGCGGTTGCGGGACACGGTTCGAGTTCGAGTGCTATGACGTCGGCCATTTGTACACACTTGCCCATTTCCTAGACCGTGGGCTGATCGAACCGCCGTTGTTCGTGCAGACAATTTTCGGCATCCACGGCGGCATCGGCCCCGAACCCGAAAACCTGATGCACATGCGCCGCACGGCCGACAGGCTGTTCGGAAGTCAATACATCTGGTCGATCCTGGGCGCCGGCAGACACCAATTCGGGCTGGTGACAATGGGCGCCATTCTGGGCGGCCACGTGCGTGTTGGCCTGGAAGACAACCTTTACATCGCTCAAGGACAACTGGCCGAGTCGAACGCCCAACAGGTCGCCAAGATTCGCAGCATATTGGAGGCGCTGTCGCTGGATGTTGCCAGCCCGGCAGATGTCCGCGCGATGCTCCGTCTCAAAGGAGCCGAAAACGTTGCCTTCTAATGTTAGAACGCTGTCAAATCTGAATTGACGGATGCCACTGGCAGTCACCGTAGCCATCGTAGGTCAGGCACGGAGTGCCTGACCTACGATGCGGATGTGGATCTGCTGATGCCATGCCGCATGATCGTCGCGCCTGAGTACCGGGTGAGTCTGTGGAGGCGAAGTCTCTGCCGATCTGATCAAGTCCATGAAACGCTCGGTCGGGGAACCTTGACGTCTGGCGTCAGGCATGGGATGCCTGACCTACGACTACTGCGGCCGTGCACCGGTTGGGTGAATCGAGTCTACGATTGACTTTCGTCGATTCGGAGAAGCGGTGCCAGCCATTCAGAAACAAAAACGCGATTCGTACAGCCGAAGTGGCCACCACAATTCCAGCTACGAAGCATTTTGGCGACGTACGGCTGCTGACGCAATCGGTTTCCGTCATCTGCTCGCTGTCCGGAAGTGAATCCCCTTGCGCCGGAGGCTAGCACATGCCGTCTGTCAATCGTTCCAAGAATCAGAGTGCCAACTCCAAGAAAGAGCAAGTCGAACCACGAGCAGAAATTCCAGATTCCAAATTCGACATGCTCATGGGCGCTTCCCAGATCGTACGATGGCGACACGGCGGGTGCCAACAAAATCAGGTTCGTTATCTTCACACCGACCGGCATGACATCCATCGCAAGCAGTGCGAGACCTGCGCCTCCGGAGTGGCCGATGATGTGC
>CAUZTK010000310.1:0-4391 GCA_963582395.1 Planctomycetota bacterium
TGGGCCTTAAAAGCTCGGACATTAGGCTGGGGGGACAACTCGCCGCCGTCGCCGTATTGATTTTGATCGGGATTCCCATTTCCGGTCGGGCCGCAACGCTGCTCGGCAGCAAAGATCCGGGACAGGTGGTGTTCGATGAAATTGCGGCGATGCCGATCGTTTTTCTGACAGTCAACTGGAACGTGACCATCGCCGTGGCTGGTTTCCTCTGGTTTCGGCTGTTCGATATTCTGAAACCGTGGCCGGTCCGATGGTTCGACACCTGGACGGGCGGTTTAGGAATCATGGCCGACGATCTTGCCGCCGGACTTTACGCCGCCGCCGCGCTGTGGTTGACTGTCCGCATCTGGGATGGGTTTTTGTAAAAACAAACAGGACGTGAAGCGTTCTGGTCGGCAAACGACACTAGCAAAGGATCGCATGTGACTGCGAGAATCATTGACGGCAAAGCATTGGCGGCTCGAATTCGTGGCGAACTGACCGAGCAGGTGGCCACGTTTCAGCAGCAGACTGGGATCACTCCACATTTGGCCGCCGTGCTGGTGGGCGATGACTCGGCCAGTGCGATCTACGTCCGCAACAAACAACGAGCCTGTGAAAAGACGGGCATCAAGAGCACATTGCACAAGCTGTCGGCCGAAACATCGCAGGACGAACTTCTGAAACTGGTCGAACAGTTCAACGACGACGGCAGCCTGCACGGCATTCTGGTGCAGTTGCCGCTGCCGGCCCAGATCGACGAGAAAGCGGTCCTCGACGCCGTCTCGCCGCTTAAGGACGTCGATGCATTTCACCCGGCCAACGTCGGGCTGATTGTGCAGGGCCGCCCGCGGTTTCTGCCCTGCACGTCTTACGGGATCCAACAATTGTTGATCGAAAGCGGCACGAAGATTGAAGGGGCGCATGCCGTTGTGCTGGGCCGCAGTGAAATCGTTGGCAAACCGATGGCGCTCTTGCTCATGCAAAAAGCCGAATCGGCCAACGCCACGGTGACCGTCTGTCACAGCCGAACGCGAAACCTGCCGGAACTCACCCGCAGCGGCGACATTCTGATCGCCGCCATCGGTTCGCCACGGTTTATCACCGCCGACATGGTCAAGCCCGGAGCGGTTGTGATTGACGTCGGCACAAATCGGGTCGGAGATCAGTTGGTCGGCGACGTCGATTTCGAGACGGTTTCGCAGGTGGCTTCGGCCATCACGCCGGTTCCGGGAGGCGTCGGCCCCATGACCATCGCCATGTTGCTGAAGAACACACTCACAGCGGCGAAACTGGCCGCGGGCCTTTGAGTCACCGTAGGAATCAGGCCGATGAAAATCACCGATGTCCGCGCCGTTCAACCGGTCGCGGAAAACTCTCCTCCTGACTGGCGAACCAGCTTGGGACAGATTCTGGTAGCCGTCGAGACCGATGTGGGCCTCACCGGGTACGGAGTCGGTGGGGGTGGTCTGGCCGGCGTCCACGTTGTGCAGACCATTCTGCGAGATTTACTGCTCGACAGCGATCCTGAGCCGATCGAGCGATTGTGGCAGGCAATGTACCAGGCCACGCTCCCATTCGGTCGAAAGGGCATCGCGATCATGGCGATCAGCGGTGTCGATTTGGCGTTGTGGGACTTGCGCGGACGGGCGGCCGGTGTGCCCGTTGCGGAACTACTCGGCGGCAAAGTCGGCGAGCCGATCCCCACCTACGTCACCGTCTGGGACGAGATTCCGCCGGAGCTGGTCCAATCACACCGAGCATTCAAGTTACACGTCGAGAATCAGGAAGATGTGCGGGGCCTGCTGGAACGGGCCCGTAGCGTCGTCGGTCCGGACTGCGAGCTGATGATCGACGCCTGGATGCGCTGGGACCTTGAAACCACCTTGCAGGTTGCCGAGCAGACAGCCGATCTCGATCTCGCCTGGATCGAAGAGCCGCTGCCGGCCGATGATTTCGCCGGATACGCTCGGTTGGCCGCGAAATCTCCTATACCGATTGCTGGGGGAGAACACGAATTCACGGCGGCCGGGTTTGCCGAAATTATTGAGCGTCGTTTGCACCAGGTTTTGCAGCCGGACGTCTGTTGGGTGGGCGGATTGACGGAGCTACTGAAGATTTACCGGTCGGCCCGTGAAGCCGGTCTGCGAGTCTGTCCCCATCGAGGCTCAGAGATCTGGGCCTTGCACGCAATTGCCGCCGTCGATCCGCAGCCGCTGGCCGAGTCGGGCCGGCCCTGGATGACATGGGTCGGCGGACAGCCGCCAATCGTCGACGGCTTCATTCGGCCTACCGATCGCCCCGGCTTCGGCGCCGAGATCGACGAAGATCAGCTCCAGACGCTCTGAGGTATTTCAACACGATCGGCCGGAAACGCCGATGTATCACGTCCTATCTCGCCGTTTTCACCATTGTACAGGCGAATTTGAGGCGCGTGGCTATTTTGCCGTCGACGCTGATCTTGCCGGTCAGAAAGAACGCATTCGAGAGCCGTTCGGTCAGCTCGACCTCGATGTCGAGTGTCTGACCGGGGCGGACCATACGGCGGAATTTCGTGTTGTTCAGCCGCGTGACGACCGGAACCGTTGCTGGCTCGATCAACTCCATTTTTGCGATGAGCACCGCTGCCGCCTGAAAGGCTGCTTCGCATTGCAGAACCCCCGGCAGAAGGGGCTGACCGGGGTAATGTCCGGCGAACACATCGAGTCCCGGGTCGAGAAACTTGCGGGCGTGGATGCGACCTTCGGTGATCTCAATCACTTCATCCAGCCACAGAAACGGAGGCCGGTGCGGAATGAGTTGTTGAATTTCGTCGCGGTTCACAGTTGTCAGTGGTCCGTTGTTAGTTGTGGTGGATGGCGAGCTGTTGGTTTGGATCGCTTTGCCGGCATCGGGCTATCCTTGTTCACAATCCACAATCCGCAATTCCCTCACACCCGTGCCGTCGCTGGTGTCAGGTACTTGTCGACATCGTTGGCGACGATCACTCCGTAATTGACCGCGCCCAACCAGCCCGACATGATAATGCCGACCGAACCGGCATGATACAAGCCGGCAATTTGTTCCGGCAGTTCCTTACTGACTTTGAGACCTTCGAATTTTGTTCCGAAAGATGCTCCTTGCAAGTGGCGGGTGTAGTGCTCAAAGGTCCGCGGCGTGGAAGCTTCGACGTGATCTATCTTTCCGCGGACGCCAGGAACGTATCGCTCCAGGCAATCGAGCGTGGTTTCCACGAGGTCCCGCTTCGAAGCCTGGTATTCATCTTCGGGCAGGTGATTCCAGTCGTGGTAATTGGCATTGGTTGAAGAGACGATCAGGTGGCGATTACTCTCCGGCCGGGTCTTGGGATAGTAGAACGAAAAGGTCCGGCTGCTGATGTCGCGGCTGAGCATGGCTTCGATGTCAAAGCCCTTGTGCTCGGAGTGGAAGAGGAGGTCGCCGACGTCGTCGAAACCGAGTCCCGGCTTCAAAGCGATGTAAACCTGACAACTGCTGTTGTTCAACCGCACGGCCCGCGCCTGTTCGAGGAACTCCGGATCGAACCGGTCTTCGCCCACCAGCCGGAAAATGGTCGATTTCAGGTTGGCGTTGGAGACCACGGCATCGGTACCGATTCTTCGACCGTTGACGAAAACTCCGCTGACCGTTCGGTCGGGAGAAACCTCAATGCTTTCGACCAGAGAGCGGATGCGGACGTCAACTCCGTTTCGCTCGAGTTCGGTCTTCATCTGTGTCACGAGCTTGTCTGTGCCTCCCTCGAACGTGTAGACACCTTTGTGCATGAAGTTCGAGAAGACGATGCCGTACGAAATTGCCGGGTCTTCGAGCGTGGAACCGTTGGCATAGGTGATCGGCTCCATCAACAAACGGATCACGTCATCGCGGCCGGGAAAAAACTCGTGGAATAACTGGCGGGTGCTCTTCGACTGATCGTCGTAGAAGTTCATCTTGCGGACGGTCTCGAAGAACCGCTCGATCAGGATCGGCGAGATGCCGAACTGCTCGATCATCAGGCGAGTGAAATCTTGCCGGTCGAACGTCGTTTGCAACGAGAACTGCGGATTCTCGAAGCGGATGCCTTTCAGTTGTACGATCGAGTCGGCGATTTCCTGAGTCCAGTACTTCCGACAGCTTTTTTTCATGCCGATCGGAAAACCGTGCAGCGAGATGTCGAAGATGTGTCCATTCCGCCGCTTGAACCAGGTGGCCATGCCCCCTAGCTGGTAGTGGTGTTCCAACAGCAGCACCGAATGCCCGGCGCGGCCCAGAATGTTGGCCGACGTCAGGCCGGCCAACCCGCTGCCGATGACGATGACGTCGTAGTGATCCCGGGTGCTTTGTAGGAAATCCTTGGGCATGTTTACGGTTCAACACGGGTTTCGGCTGGGCGTGGGGAGGGGGGGGGGGCCGGT
>CAUZTK010000311.1:0-4373 GCA_963582395.1 Planctomycetota bacterium
AGTGCGCATGCTCCCCTCCTCGACGTTTCTGATCGTTCACCGTGCAACGCCGAACCTGCCACCTTGGCGGTATCAACGTAACCCCGATTCTCTAATAGTGAGATCACTATATACGGCGGAACCTGGACATCTGACGCGGCGGGGTGACATGGCCACTGTTTTGAGCGGCCATGTCTTCGGCTTGCGGGCGACAGCCAAGCAGGCCCACGCCAAGCCGTGGGCTTGACACCCGGGGAGTTGGTCACTGACTCTTGTGTTTTAACTTTCCGATTCTTGCTGTCAGCAGTTCATAGTGCAGCCGGCCGACGTGCCACATATAGTTCGCTCCGAAACCTGCACTCCGCCCCCAATTGTTGGCCGTTGCCTTCCTCAGGTGCTCGACGGCGGGCTGCGGCTTTCCGTGAATCTCGTAGTTCAAGCCGATGTAAAGTTCGGCGTAAAACAGCCGTCTTTCGCGCTCGATTTTGTCGATGTCGGCCTTGGCGATCTGCGCCAAAATTTCGTCCGGGGTAAGCTTTTCCTCGAACAGTTTGTAAACCGCGGGGAACGGCTGGCGATCGACCTTCTGATACTTCAACAGCCCCTGGCGTGCCTGTTTCAAACCGTAGCCCTTCGTCTGAGAGAAGAACCGCCAGATGCCGTTTTCGCGGTCGATGTTGTCGAAGGTGTTGTAAATCTCGAATTGATGGGCCGCCTGCTTAAACTGGCCGGCATAGAACCAGGCGATGCCCCGACGCCAGTGCGACGCATCGAGCTGCGGATTCAGCTCGACCATCTTTTCGTAATCGGCCACCGACTGCTGAAACCGCCCGCGGAAAAAGAGTGCGTCACCGCGGCGTGAGTAAAAACTGACGTTTTTCGGGTCGGTGCGGATCGACTCGGTGAGCCGTTGAATGGTTTCGTCGAGATCCTTGTTCATTTTTCTGCGATCTTCGACAGAGAGGGGATGATTGCCGGCAAACAAAGAAGTCGCCGCAGGGCACAACACACAGACGGCAGCGACAAGCAAGCAGAGTGTTCGCATCAAAACAATCCTTTTTCCCAAACTCAGCCGACGTCGATCACAACGAATCCAACTCTATCTTAGCGGCCCCGGACGTCAAAATCACTGGGGAGTCACAGCGGGGCTGGTCCGTTTTTCAAACTGGAGCAAGGTGGCCGAGCGAGGGGGTCTGGCCCGTTGTCAGAGCGAGCCAGACCCACTGTCCGAAAGGAAAATGCAAACCATGCTTGACGACCTGGACTCAGCCTTTCATGCCGGTTGTGGCGATTCCGCGAATGAACGTCTTCTGCATCAGAAAGAACAGCACAATTACCGGGGCCGTGAACATGACGGCCCCGGCCATCAGCGGGCCGAACTCAGTGCGGTATGCGCTGACGTGCTGCTGCAGCAGGTAAGCCAAGGGGAGCAGATCGGGGTCGTTCAGGTAAAGCAGCGGGCCGGCAAATTCGTTCCAGGTGTGCAGGAACTGAAACAAAGCCACCGTTGCTAGTGCCGGCCACGACAAGGGCAGGACGATGCGAAGCAGAATCGTCCATTCACCAGCCCCATCGAGACGGGCCGCCTCAGACAAGTCCTCCGGAATCGTTATGAAGAACTGTCGCAGTAAGAAGACGAAAAACGCTTCGCCTGCCAGCCAGCTCGGCAAGACCAGCGGCCAGTATGTGTTGTACATCCCCAGGACCGCGAACAACTGAAAACGGGGCAGCATGGTCACATGGAACGGCAGCAGCATGGTCGAAATGAGGATAAAAAAGACGACATCGCGGCCGGGCCAGCGAATCCTCGAGAACCCATAGGCTACCATGCTGCAACTGACGAGTGTTCCCGCCACGTTCAACGCGCTCAGCAGAATCGAGTTCGACAACGCTTGCAGATAGTTCCCCGACGTCAGTTCCGCCCGGTAATTGTCCCAGTACCATTGCTGCGGCCAGAACTCCGCTTCCGGCTGACCCGGCGGTTTGAACGAGCTGGCCAGCATCCAGAGGATCGGCAGCGAAAAACCGACCGCGGCCAAAATCAGCAGCGGATATGACCAGCGCGATGGTTTTTCCATGGTACTCGTGTCTGCACACGAAATTGGATGAAGATCAAAACAAATCGCCGAGACGCAGCGCGGCTTTTCACCCGTCTCGGGTCATCGCCAGGAACTCGTCTTCCGAGATCACCCGGACGCCGAACTGTTCGGCCTGCTGGAGCTTGCTGCCCGATTTTTCGCCGGCCAAGACAAAATCGGTATTCTTCGAGACGCTTCCCGCTGCCTTTCCACCGAGCCGGCGAATTTCCTGCTTGATTTGGTCGCGCGAAAACTGCGACAGCGTGCCGGTCACGACGATAGTTTTGCCGTCGAGTTTCCCGGCCGTGGATTCGCTGATTGTTTTGGGCAGCGGAGTGCCGAAATTCAAGCCGGATTCGCGGAGATCTTCGACAATCTGTCGCCCCATCTCGGACGAGAAGAACTGATGCACCGCATGCGCGATGACCGGCCCAATCTCTTCGACTTCAGCCAGTGTCTGTTCTGACTGTTTGGCAATTTCGTCAAGCGTGCCGAAGCGGTCGGCCAAGATCTGAGCGTTGCTGCTGCCGACGTGGCGGATATTCAAACCGGTCAGCAATCGCCACAGCGGCCGCGATTTCGACGTCTCGATGCCGGCCAGCAGGTTGTCGGCAGATTTCTCTCCCAGCCGCTGCAACTCAATCAGCTCGGCGCGGCGGTCCTGGAGACGATAGATGTCGGGAATGTCGGCCAGCAGCCCGGCGTCGAGAAGTTGTTCTACGAGCTTGATGCCCAGGCCTTCGATGTCCATCGCCGCCCGTGACGCGAAAAAACGGGCCGTCTCGCGGAGCTGCGCCGGACAGTGTAGGTTCGGGCAGCGGATGTAAACGCCACCTTCGTCCTGCATGGCTTCGGTGTCGCATTCGGGGCACCGTTTGGGAAATCGGAATGGCCGCTCAGAGCCGTCTCGACGATGTTCTTCGACGCGGACGAGATGGGGGATAATCTTGCCCGCCTTTTCCACGACCACCCAGTCACCAATGCAGACCCCCAATCGCTCGATTTCGTCGCGGTTGTGCAGGCTGGAACGGGAAACGGTGGTGCCAGCAATCTCAACCGACTTCAAGTGCGCCACGGGGGTGAGCGTTCCCGTTTTGCCGACGTGAATGCTGATGTCTTCGACGCGAGTCCCAGCTTCGTACTTTTCCCATTTGTAGGCAATGACCCAGCGCGGGCTCTTGCTGGTGTTGCCCAGACGTACTCGCTGAGCAAAATCGTTGACCTTCAGCACGAGGCCGTCCACTTCCAGGTCGAGCGAATGTAGCTCGTCTTTCAAGGTGTCGACATATCGGCAGGTGGCTTGCAGGTTGGGAAACGCCTTGACGTTTGGCGTGACGGGAATTCCCATCCGCTGCAGTGACTTGAGAAACTCGACGTGTGAATGAAACTCGGCCCCTTCAACGTAGCCGACTCCGTGGGCCAGAAACCGGATCCGCCGGGCGGCGCATGCCTTGGGGTCCAACAGTTTCAGCGCTCCAGCCGTTGCGTTTCGCGGATTGGAGAAGGGGGGCTCGCCCCGCTTTTGCTGCTCGACCCTGATGTGGGCGAAGTCGGAATTGGCCAGATACGCCTCGCCGCGGACTTCCAACACCGCCGGCAGATTCTCCCCGGAAAGATGCAGAGGGACCCCGCGCAGGGTGCGTGCGTTGTGGGTGATGTCGTCCCCTTCACGTCCATTGCCGCGGGTGACGCCGGTGACGAGTACGCCGTTTTCGTAAATCAGCTCGACCGCCGCTCCGTCGATTTTGTATTCCACCGTGTATTCGACCGGATCGTCGCCGAGCAGCTTGCGGACGCGGGCGTCGAACTCGGCCAGCGCCTCGACGTTGTAAACGTTGTCGATCGAGAGCATCGGCAGACGGTGAGCCACGCTCCGGAACCCCTCGATCGGTTCCTCCCCCACCTTGTGCGTGGGACTTTCCGGCGAGTCGTATTCCGGATGCTCCTGTTCGATCTGTTCCAGCCGTTTCATCAGCCGATCGAATTCCAGATCGCTGATTTCCGGCTGCGCCTCGACGTAGTATAACCGGTTGTGCCGCTCGATCTCGGCCCGCAGGTGTTCGATTTCGTTTTTCACGTGGATGGCTGATCCCATGAAACGGGGGACCTTCTGAAAACCCGGCAGCCCGAAAACAAACGGAGTCGCCAATACAATTTGAACCCAACAGGTGTAATTTCAACGTAAATTGACAAACTAAAATGAGCAGCCCACAATTCTCGGCTGTGAATTGTCAATTTGCAATCGCCGATTGCCGATGTGCATCGTCGACAACACACCAAAACTGCTCGCAGCGGCATTTGATTCCGGGTACACTG
>CAUZTK010000312.1:0-4252 GCA_963582395.1 Planctomycetota bacterium
TCATTCTGGGGGCCAGCTTATTCGTGGAGGTCACCAGCCGCTCGGGTGTCTTCACCTGGATGGCCGTCAAGCTGACCAAGAAATCGGGGGGCGACCCCTGGAAACTGCTGCTGGCCTACGGAATTTTGACGGTCGTGTTCTCGGCTGTCCTGAACAACGTGACGGCGATGATCATTATCGGCAGCCTGACAACCGTCTCACTGAAAAAGCTGAACCGCACCGATTTGCTGTTAGGATTTCTGCTGACCGAGGGGCTGCTCACCAACGTGGGCGGACTGCTGACGCTCATCAGCAGCGTGCCGAATATCATCGTCGGCAATGTGGCGGGTATCAGCTTCGCCAGGTTCTTTGTGGTCGCAGCCCCGTACGTCGTCATTACCACGGCGGCCACGCTGTTTTTGGCGAAGTGGAAGTTCAATATTTTCGGGCTTGCTACAGATGAAGAGAAAACCAACGCTCGCAACCTCGTTTCCGGATTCGATGAGAACGAAGGCATTCCCAGCCGACGGTTCTTCTGGTTTTCGGTGGTGGTGCTGATGTTGTTCATCGGAGCTCTAGCGGGCAAGGACTTGTTACCGTGGGGTCTGGGCGAGTTGGGGATGGGGTTCATCGCCCTGTTTTTTGCAGGCGTAATGCTGCTGGCGTATAAGCACGATGTCGATAAGTTCTACGCGGCCATCGACTGGGATCTGCTCGCGTTTTTCGCTGGATTGTTTGTGGTGATCCACGTGATGGAGCACGCCCAAGTGCTGGCGCTGATCGGCAACGGCATTGCCGCCGTTTTGCAGATGGAGCAGCATCTGGCCTCGGCGGTGCTGTTGTTGACCTCGGCGGTCGCCAGTTCGGTGACCGACAACATCCCACTGGCCGCCATGATGGCGAAAATCCTCGGCGGGATGCCTACGCCGAGCGATTCACCGTACTGGTGGTGCGTCATCTTCGGGGCGAACCTGGGAGGCAACATCACGCCCATCGGGTCGGCTTCCACCGTGGTGGCGATGACGATTATTCATCGCCAGAAGCTGCCGCTGACATTTGTCGGCTTTGTGGTGGCCGCCGTTCCGTTTGCCCTGCTGCAGATCGTTCTGGCCATCGGTTACGTGCTGATTGCAGTGTGACGGGGCGAAGGGACAGGAGAAAGGTCGTTGATCATCACATCACCGGACGGGAGGCGGGGCGTAAGCGATAGCGTCGCCCCGGACCACCGACGTATTCATAGCGGCCGTCGAATCAGTTGCCTCTGAAGTGGACGGCGGATGAGTCATTGTTGCTGTGGCCTGCGATCGACGGGGCGACGCTTTGCTCACGCCCCGCCACCCCGCCGTGGCAGTGGTTTTGTCGTCTCAAACTTTTCCGAAATGGATCATTTTCGGGAAAGTTTGAAGGGCTATCTGGTGGTGTCTTGGAGTCTCCACTCGGGGGGTCTCACGCAGCCATCTTCCGCTTCCGTCGCCAGCCGTAGCCGATGAGGCCGCTGGCTCCGGTGATGAGCAGGGTAATGCTGGAGGGTTCGGGAATAATGGATGAAGGTGAAAAGAGCAGATCGACTGGAAAATTCAGATCGCTACCGACAAACATGTCGATGAAGGCCCCGGTGGTACCATTATAACGGAGAATTTCGTTACCAAAGGTGCTGACAACGTATAAGTTTCCATCCGGGCCGAAAGCGAGACCTCGTGCGCTGTCCAGTCCGCCGCTGCCGGCGGTGACGAATTCATTAATGAAAGCTCCCGACGTTCCATTGAAACGCAAAACATTATCTTTGGAAGCTGATGATATGTAGAGATTGTTGTCCGGGCCAAAAATTATATGGGACTGAGAGAACAAACCATTGCTTCCTGTTGGAATGAAGATGTCCACGAAAGCACCGGTTGTCGCATCAAACCGTAAAAATCATCCTATACCAGGATCTTGCCTATCAAGCACATAAAGATTCCCATCTGGACGAAAAATGAGACTATGAGGGTCCACCAATCCTCCGCTTGAGTCGGGGACAAAGACATCAGTAAAGGCACCGGTGGTTCCATTGAAACGACGAACGTTGCGTTAATTATCCCCGCCCACAAATTCGAATGTCTGTGCAACGTATAGGTTACCGTCCAGCCCAAAGGTCAAGTATCTTGATTTAATGATCCCGCCGCCCGACATGAATTGGTCTATAAAGGCACCAGTCGTGCCGTTGTAACGCAAGATATCGTTTGCGTCGCTTGCCATGCATAAGTTTCCGTCTGGCCCGAATGTCATGCCGGTGGGAACATCCAGTCCGCCACCTGACGCGAAGGTCCCCAGAAACGCGCCCGTCGCTGCGTCAAATTCAAGGACCGAATCGCTGCCGACGTCACTCACCAAAACGCCGGCTTGGCAAGGTGCGCCACAAAGTGCCGAAACTACGATGAAGAGATTCGCCAAGGAAGCAAAGTACAACTTTCTCATTTTACTGTTCCTTTACAAGGTGTTCTGCACTTTCTGAGAAAGTGAAAGATTTACAATCGAGGCGCCGAACTTTCGGCGCCTCGATACAGGTACCGCTTATGCTCTGTGGATTTCGGCCAATTGCGAATCACCGAGTTGTAAGTCTTTTCCTCGCTTCACATTGCATGAGACTTTTTCACTCGGTTGGGGCCACATCGAAAACCTCGAAAAACAAGCGACGTCTGACTACCCACGGTTTTCGGTGCTTGAGATGTCAGAAAGTGCAGAAGGTGTTGTTTCCAAGCTGAAAGCGGATTGAAAACATAATCGGGTTTATCCGGCGTGGTCATCAACGAACACCTGTCACAGCATCTACCTGATGACCGGACAAAAAAAACACCGTTTGAACAAGAGAGAAAACTTATGGACATCCGTGACGTGATAGATTCGGCAGATGGCATTATGAGCAAGTGGAAAATATAAAGACAAGTAAGTCTGGCTAATTCGGGGGAAATTCTTAGCGTGCACCACGACAGCTATCTGCGTGATACCCCGGCCTGGCGGACGATCTCCATCGCTTCGGAGCAGAGTCTGTTGGCAGCCTCGCTATCCGGAGCTTCGGCGATCACGCGGACAATCGACTCGGTGTTGCTGGCGCGAACCTGAACCCAGCGGTCGTCCCAGTCGAGCCGTAGGCCGTCTCCCGTCTGGGGTACAGCGTCATCGTAGGCGGCGCGGATGGCGGCACAGGCGGCTTCGACCTTCTGCTGCGGGCAGGTCAGTTTGTCTTTGACGATTGTGTAGCGGGGCAAAGAATCGGTCCATTCGGCAAGCGTGCCGGATCGGGTGGCCAGTCCTTCCAGCACGTAGGCCATCGCCACGAAACTATCGCGGACCAGTCCGACGCGGGGCTCAATCACACCGCCGTTGCCTTCTCCACCCAGTCTGGCAGAGACTTCGGTCATCTTGGACACCACGTGGGCTTCCCCGACCCAGGAGCGATGAAACTCGCAGCCGTACTTTTCGGCGACGTCGGCGGTCACGCGGCTGGTCGAACCGTTGACCACTAATGCTCCCGGAGTGCGGGCCAGCACATGGTCGGCGCACAGACCCAAGGTCAGCTCCTCGCCGATGTACCGGCCGGTGTTGTCGACGATGGCCAGACGGTCGGCATCGGGATCCTGAGCGAAACCAACGTCGGCAACATTTCGTTTGACCGCTTCACAGAGCCCCGTCAGATTGTCCTCGACTGGTTCCGGCGGGTGATCGTATCGACCGTCAGCCGTACCGCCGAGCAGTTGGACCTCACATCCCAGCTCTTCCAGTAACCGTGGACCCAGAACGGCGCCGGACCCATGATTGCAGTCAAGAACGATTTTGAAGCGGCGATTCCGCACGGTTTCGACGTCGATCAGTTTTAGGACCCGCTGCAGGTGGACCGTCGCCGGGCTGTCGATGGTTTCAACACTGCCGATGCTGTCCCAGGCGGCAAATCGAAACGAACCGGAACTCAAGATCTCAAGCAGTCGTTCTCCCCGTTGACGGTCGAAGATCGAACCCTCTGCGGAGAACGGTTTCAGGCCGTTCCATTCAACCGGATTGTGGCTGGCGGTGATCTGCAGACCGGCAGCGCAGCCAAGATGATTGACCAGCACGCCGCAGGTTGGGGTGGAGACGATTCCGGCATCGAGCACATAGCAGCCGGTCGCAGTCAAACCGGCCAGCACGGCATGTCTGAGCATCGGTCCGCTCGATCGGCCGTCGCGTGCCAACACCACGGTTCCGCCTTCGGCCATTGTGCCCAGCGCCGCAGCAAACCGCACCACATAATCGGGGTCGA
>CAUZTK010000313.1:0-4226 GCA_963582395.1 Planctomycetota bacterium
TCTCAATCTGGCCGCGAAAGTCTTCAATCTCCTTCTGGATGACTGAAGCGATTTCGTCCGCTTTGAATTTCATGGAGACTCCTCTGACTGAATCGATCTCTCAGTTGTTTCATTCGAGTTTTTAGGGACGAGTCGTAGACGGTATCGCCCACCTGAATCACCAGCCCGCCCAGCAGCGACGGATCGTCGCGGGCATCGAATATCGGATCGAACGAAAACCGTTCCGACATCCGTTGCCGAATCTGCTCGAGCACCTGGCCCGACAACGGTGTGGCGCTCCTCACCTGCACGCGACGTCGTCCGCTACGAAGTTCGTGCTTGATCTGGCTTTCTTCGAGAATCGTCGGCAACAGGTTCAGCCGGTCGTGACGGGCCAGAACCCTCAGAAAGTTCGTAAATAGCTCGGAACCGTGCGGGCCAATCACCCGGTCGATCAAGCCGATTTTGTCGCCCCGGCCTACGATACCGGAGACCAGCAGTTGCTCGAACTCGGAATGGGCGGCCAGCACGTCATCCAGAAACGAGGCAAACTCCTGCAGCGCGTCCTCGATTCCGACTGCAGCGGCCGCTTCGAGAAACGCATCGGCATAAACCCGCGCCACCGCCTGCGCGCCGGGGTCTTCCATCACGCTTCTGATGCGATTTTTGATTTCTTCGTTTTGAGCCATCTTTGACGACGACCGTTTCTCGTGAACCTTCGATCGACCAAGCAAGCGGCCGGCATCAGCCGGCTGTTGCGAACATTAACGGGCCGGCGCCCACCCCTCGCCCAGGTTATTCGGCACCATTGCCCAGTTGCGCCAGGGCCTCCTGAATGAGCCGGTCCTGGTCTTCCGGCTGCAAGCCGTGGCCGAGCACGTATTCGGTGGCCGTCGCGACCTGCCCGGCCATTGCATCGAACAGCTCTTTGAGCGCCTGGTCTCGGGATCGCTCGATTTCTACAATAGACCGGTCCTTGGTGGTTTCGGCTTCGTTCTGCGCGACGGTGAGGATGTTCTGCTTGGCCTGCTCGGCGTCGCGACGGGCCTCGGCCAGAATCTCCTTAACCTCGTCCTGCACCTGATCCAATTTCTTCTGATGCTCGCGGAGCATCTGCTCGGCCTTCAGTCGAGCCGTCTCGGCATCGGCAATGTCCTGCCGAATCCGCTGCTCGCGCTTGTTGAGCCCTTCACTGAGCGGTCCCCAGGCGAATTTTTTTAGCACCGACACGAAAATGATGAATACAACCAGCGACCAGATGGCCAGATCTTCTTTAAAACCGAGCGGGACACCCTCCTCGTGGTGCCCAGCCTCCGCTTCAACAGGATCTTCACCAGCGGCCAATGCGACATCCGAAGGTGTTGTCAGCGGAAACACGGCGCAGGCAGCGAGTGCCATGACAAAGTAAACGAGCAGCCTGCGCATCGAGGCGTTCCCTTCACCAGATTGAGACATCATTCTCCTCAGGAGCACTTATCAATCGGCCTATTGAAAGGCGGCGCCGTTGCCGCCGATGCACACGATCAAGGCGAAAAAGGTCACGCCTTCGATCAGAGCAGCAGCGATGATCATGGCTGTCTGAATGTTCCCGGCGGCCTCAGGCTGGCGTGCCATGCTTTCGACGGCCGACGAGCCGATCTTTCCGATGCCGTAGCCGGCACCGAGAATTGTTACCCCGGCGCCAATAGCCCCGGAAAAATGTGTACCGCCTCCCTGGGCCATTGCCGGAGCCACCATCACCAGGAAAACACCCATGGCCATCGCGAAAATCTTAACTGTCTGCTTCACGTGATTATCTCCTGTTTCTGCTCGATTTCGCAGGTTTTCCGATGTTCTACTTCTGCGAAGTGAAATAAACCTGATCTGGTTTTCTCCACCACCAGTGGAGCGGTCAAACCATCATCGTTCCCAATTCCGGACATCCAACCGGGATATTCAAACAATCGATCTCAGAAAAAACAACCAAGGTCCACAACCGTTTTAGACGACTTGGACCATTCCCTCGAATTTTAATGCGGATGTACGGCCGCTCCGATAAACAATGTTGTCAGGAAGGCAAAGATATACGCCTGCAGGAAAGCCACAAACAATTCGAGCATGCCGATGGCCACCTGCCCCAAGACACTCGCCGGCATAACGAGATAGAAGAATCCTGAATGCGCCGTCATTGCGATGAAGCCCAAAATGACCGCGATGACCGTATGTCCGGCCATAATGTTGGCAAACAAACGAACGGCCAGAACGCCATGCTTGATGAGCAAACCCAGGAACTCAATCAGCCAGATCATGGGCACCAGGACCATTTTTAGGCCACCCGGTAAGTCCATGCCCGGTACCAGATTCTTCCAAAATCCGGCGGGACCCAACTCGCGTGAGCCGTAAAAGACGACAGCCCCGAACGCCGTCAATGCCAGAGCACCGGTCACGTTGATTTCTGCGGTGGCCGATCCCAGCCACGGAAATGCTCCCAGCAGATTGCAAAACAGCACGTAAAAAAAACAGGACCAAACGAACGGCAGATACTTGTCCGCCGGATGTGCTCCTGTTTGGGCGTGCGGCATCGCCACGACGCTGCGAATCGGCTCGGCTTCATCCCCGGCGAAGTGGTCGGATTCACTATGCGCATGGTCGTGATGGCCGGTTCCAATTGTCGGCCGCACAACTTCATCGCGAATGAAGATGGCAAGCATTTCCCAGAAATTCCACCAACGTCCGCGAACCGGTTCGCCATTCGCCACGCGCTTGGCCAAGCCTCGAAAGATCAAATACGCCAGACCGAACGCCACAACCTGCAACACCATGTATTTGGTGATCTCAAACCCACCGATTGACGGCAGATTGAGATGCACATCGCGTGGCAGATCAAAGTGGGGAAAGTCACGGACGTGGTGAAAAGGATCGTCGTTCCCGGCGGCCATCGGCTGGAACTTCCTTGCAATGCTTTCAGAGCTTGTCCACATGCGAGCTGCCGGCCTGAACCGGTGGCTGTACCTGCTTGAGAACGAGCAACGTCTCCACCAGTAACGTTGCCAAATAAAACACCAACAGCCAAGCGGTGAACTCTCGGAACTGAAGATGTTGGTGTACCGACTGCATGACCAACGTTCCGACCAGAACGAACAGCAGTCGTAAGACCGTCCCAGAAAGAATCAACAGAGAGGGTGAGTTCCCTCCAGCCACATATGCTTCCAAAAACAGGACGATCCATCCGGGAATTAAACATAAGAGAGCGGCAATCGAGAGACCTTCCAATCCTGCAGTCCCCGCCACGAAATACGCGGGACCGGCCAAGAGCAGCCATAGTCCCGCAGTTGCCGCCGTCAGCCAGCCGCAACGACCTTTTGCAGTTACCGGCTCCACCTGTCGCACGCTCAACGGTCCCTATCTGGTTTGTCTGGAACGTTCGGTCGCGTTCTGTCCCCGGTGATCCACAGCAAATGCCTCATGCCAACAGCGAAGCCTACGGCAGCTCCGACCGACACGAGCCATGGTTCCGTTCCCCAACGCGTGTCGGCCCAGTAACCCAAACCTGCGGGAAGCGCCATCTCCAATCCGATAGTCGTGATCTGCGTCACCCACTGCATGGCGACGACCATCGGGGGACGGTCGTCGTGTTTAGAATCAGGCACGGGAACCGCCCTTCCCGGTCCCGGAAGCTAACGAACCAAGCTCGGGTGGTAAAACAACCATCCCCACCCTTGTTCTCTGGCCGCAAGAAAATTGAGGCCGTGCAACCGGCGACCAGTGTATTCACTGGTTCTTGCGATGTCAAAGCAGCCAAAGCGGTGTTTTCGTTTTTCCCAAAACTGGTTGTCCGGATTCCCAACTGTGGGGACGTTTCGGCCACTCGTTTCTCAGATTTTCGTCGGCCAGGCCGACCGGTTGAGCTGGTACTGCATCGTGACGGCCCCCGCAAAATTCGCGTCAATTCGTGGACGTGAATCTTTTCGAGGCCAGCCGGCAGCGACGGTCAAATTGGAGCTGGCCAACGAACGAGAGTCGAGAGCTTGAATGTTGGACCTAATGGTGTGACCACTTTGTTTTTACCAGTTGAGTCTGCAAGGACCGCACGGGCGGACAAGACGCTCGTGCCCGGTTTCTAGTTGTCCGAATATGTAAAATCAAAGTGGACCATGTACTAGCTGTCGCCGTCATCCTCGAGGCGTTTGAGCAGGTTGACCATCTCAATGGCGGCCAAAGCGGCTTCGGCACCCTTGTTACCCGCTTTTCCCCCAGCGCGGTCCAGC
>CAUZTK010000314.1:0-4154 GCA_963582395.1 Planctomycetota bacterium
GTTGCTGCCGGGAGTCGTGTTTCTGCGAACGTCGACCGACTCGGCGAAATGAAAGTCGAGTTCCGAAAGATCGTACAGCTCTTCAGGTTCGGCAAACAATCCGACAATCGAATTTGCCGGAACCCAAGGTCCCTCCGCGCCGTCCCGCACCTCATCGCTTGGTGACACGTCGTGAGCGCGCGCCAATTCGGCGAGCACCTCAAAAGGCACGGGGTCGAACTCTTCTCCCAGAATCTTGTAGTACCATTGATCTGGCATAAGACCGCTCCACAAATGCAACAGCCGATTCACATCCTCAGAAATCATGGGGCAGACAACTTACCCATTGAATCCCCCCGTCACGAGCGCCTTCATTTCTCGCACCGCCTCTTCAAAACCGACCAGCACTGCCCGGGAAACAATGCTATGCCCGATGTTCAGTTCGCGGACACTGGGGATCTCAGCAATCGGAGTGACGTTGCGATAGGTCAATCCATGGCCCATGTGCAGTTTCAGGCCCAGGTCGAGTGCAAGCCGTCCCGTCTGCTCCAAGGCGTGCAACTCGCGATCTTGTTCGACTTTCGTGTTGGCATCGGCATAACATCCGGTATGCAGCTCGACCGCCTGAACACCGAGTTCCGCGGAAGCTTCGATCTGGTGCGGGTCGGGATCGATGAACAGGCTGACTTCGATTCCACTTTCGCGCAATCGGCCGATACATGACCTGACACGCTCTCGATTGCCGACGACGTCCAGTCCTCCTTCCGTAGTGATCTCCTCGCGCTTTTCGGGCACCAGCGTCGCCTGCTCGGGCCGAACTTCCAGGGCCATTTCGATTATTTCATCTTCGGCGGCCATTTCGAGATTCATTTTCACTTGGATCGTCTGCCGAAGCAGACGCAGGTCGCGATCCTGAATGTGCCGCCGATCTTCGCGGAGATGGATGGTGATTCCGTCAGCGCCGCCGAGTTCGGCCAGCACGGCTGCCCAGACCGGATCCGGTTCCACCGTCCTGCGCGCCTCACGTAGGGTGGCCACGTGGTCGATGTTCACACCTAATTCGGGCATGGTTGCTCTTTCCTTGTTTATCGACATCGACGTTTGCCGGCATTGACCGCGGCGCGACAACCGCAACTTGCACAGATTATACCGTCGACCGCAGTCTGAGTTCATCCAACATCGGTCGCAGACCTCGGCTCCCCGGCTGAAAAGATCGTGGATCGGCGATCTGCAGTTGCTGCAAAATAGGAACCGTGCTCCCAAAGCCGTATCATCTACAGCGCATCGGATGAAAACAGACCAACCGTGGAGGCCGGCAGAATGCCGAAGGACCAACTTTTGATCGGCGCAGTGTTCGCCCTGTTCTGTTTAATTGGACTTTACAAAGATCTCTGGATTCTTGCGCAGACCAAGAAAGGTCAATGGCTTGTCCGTCGATGCGGCCAGCAGCGATCCGTCTGGTTGCTGCGCAGCCTGTTCGGCTGCGGTGCCGTCTTCGGCGTGTTGCTGGCCTGCAACGTGATTCGGCCGGTGCAGTGGTAAAGTCACTCTCAGGCAGTCATGAAGCCATTTGGGTAGCCCATGTAAATGTCGTCTGGGTCGGGTGGTGACAAGTGGCATTTCAATCTTCGCGGGGTGCGACTGTCAGCGTAGTCTTCGTCGATTTTACGGCTTCTTTGCGGTCGAGCGAAATGCAGTGGAACCCGCCCTGCAGCCATCGGCCCAACTGATCTTCATAATGAGGGCTGCCGGGATGACCCGACTGACTTTGTGAATCGACAGCCCACAATTCCGGCGGTGAGATGCCGAGTTCTGTAATCAACCGATATGTCGCACCGCTGGCGACGGCCCAGTCGGGACCGGGGCCGGCGTTGCAAACGGTGACCATATCTCCCCGCACGCCCACTTCCCCATGATCGAGAAGCTGAGACAAATCACCGTGCGAGGAGAGCACGTGGTGCAACGACAACTGGTGCAGCTTGCCCCACGTCCAGGTGCTCATGTCGGCACCGAATCGCTGTGTCAACACCTCGAGGGTTTGGTTGAAGGCGGCGACGATCTTGCCCGGGCGGTCGCCGTCGGCAAACCAGCCGGCCGGGTCGCCAGCTAACAGCCGTGATGCGATCCCCGCGGTCGCTTTGCTTAGCAGGTCCGCCGTTTCCCCATCGAAACGCTCTTCGGCAACGACGTGCGACCAGTGTGTAAAAAAGACGTTGAAGAGTGTGGCGCCGACCGAATCCGGTTCGGACCGGCAGTCCCAATCTTCGAGCCAGCGGGAGGCACCGAGCACAGGCTCCTGGTCCGACGATTTGAGCACCCGCAGCAGCGCCGGGACACATTCGGCCGCCCGCAGTGAAATCGAATCGAGTTGCATCCGCGCAAAGTCGTCTCGCGAGAACCGCTCCCCTGCTTCAATCATCTGCCGGATGCGCCGGCCCCGCCAGCCGCTCGACCAGCAGCCGTGCAACTTATGGGGGTAATCGTCGGCAGCGGTACGGTGGTTTGCGGAGAGAATCCACCCGCGGTCCGGGTCGAGCAGGTGCGGCATCGCATCGAAGGGAAGCAGTCCTTGCCACTGATGGTCTGGATCCCAGCCGGGACGATAGCCCCGTTCAATCTGTTTGCGAATCGGAATCCGCCCGGTCGACTGCAAACCGATGTGTCCCTCGACGTCGGCAAACACGAGATTGAATGTTGGCACATGCCAGGGCCGCATGGCTTCGCGAAGTTCTTGGACGCTTTGGGCGCGGTTCATTCCCAGCATTGCCGTCAGCCAGCCGCCCTGAGAGGCGCCCAGCCATTTTAGGGTGACCGGTCCAGTTCGGTTCGCCGGCGGCGGAAGAATGTCATCGACCACCGGACCGTTGCAGGAAAACCGGATGGTTTTTGTGACCGGCTCTGCCCCCTTGACGTGAATAGTTTCGGTCAGTTCACCGGCCGGCTCCCAACGCCCATCGAACAAAAAGCAGCCGGGGTGTTCGGGCGAAGTCTGCTCATGGTATAAATCGCGCTGCGAGCAGATGTTGTTCGTGAGCCCCCAGGCGACGCGCTCCGTCCGTCCTAACATGACGGCTGGAATCCCAACATAGACCGAGCCGGCGACGTTGAACGATCCCCCGTGCAAATGTGTCTCGTACCAGCAGGAAACCGCCGCAAAAGCAATGTGCGGATCGCTGGCCACCATAGGATGGCCGGACGCGGTCAGCTTGCCCGAGACGACCCAATTGTTGCTTCCCAGTCCCGTTTCGGGGCCGCCGATCGACTGCCCGACCGGTTCCAAACTATCTGAAGCAGGTGGGTACGATCCTGGTGGCAAAATGACTTCGTCGTCCGCTTCGCCCAGCAGAAACTCCCGGTACAACGGCCCGTCGCCGAGCGTCCGCTTGGCCAGTTCGGGTATCGCAATAATCGGAAAACGGCCGGTTAAATACCAGCGAAATTCATTTTCAATCGCCAGACAATCGATCGGAGACCAGGGCTGGGGCCGGTAATCGAGCAGGTCGAATTCGATGGGAAGATTGTCGCCGGTGGCGTCGATCAGGGAGTTGACCCCCGCGGTGAAGGCGTTCACAATCCGTCGCGTCTCTGCGGGCAGCCGCCCCCATTCCGCTTCGGCGATCCGGTTTAGACCAACCGTTCGGGCCACAAGATCGAACTCGAGCCCTTCAGGCCCCAGGATTTCTGAGAGGCGGCCGGTACCCCGGCGGCGCAACCAATCGAGCTGAAACAGCCGGTCTTGGGCCATCGCGTAACCGAGCCCAAAGAACAGATCGTCTTCGTTTTCGGCAAAAATGTGCGGGATGCCCCATTCGTCCCGTTCGATGTCGACCCGCGCCTGCACGGCAGCGGTCGTCGTACCGTCGTCCGAGGGGACGCGCGATCGAATCGTCTGTTGCCACCAATCGTCAAACTCGGACCGCGACCAGCCGGCGGCTTCGCAAATGTTGGCGATCGTCTCTCCGGCGCCGAGACGGCGGAGCAGTCCTCTGTCGGGGTACTTCATCGGTTGTCCTTAAATTCCTTTCGTTCAGAAAGGCCTCAACCCTAGCGGGGAAGCCATGACAGCACAACTCGCATATGCGCGCGGCAGATCCATACTTGTCAGGTCGTGTAGGCTTGAGTGCTGGAACATCGCACTCTTGGGAGACATGATATGGGACGTCCAGCGATCGACC
>CAUZTK010000315.1:0-4065 GCA_963582395.1 Planctomycetota bacterium
CTCCCGTCGTCATGGAGCTGCCTCAAAAGATATTGGCCACCTCTGTTTCGGGTCTCTTTGTACTTGTTCATCGTGTGTCCTCGATCCCTGTGGTATCGTCGATCAGTCCATGATGAAACATATGATCATAAATATCATCCCTGTAAATCTACGCTCAAATCCGGGCGAAATCCACGCGGTTCGACTGTGACCTACTGGTCCACTGGACAGCGGGGTACCGGATTATCTTGGATTCTTGGGTCACACCGGAGAGATTCGGCAGTATCTTCAGAAATTTTGAGTAGATGGAGTTAAGCACATCGACGTTAGCCCTCGTACCAGTCGGCCTACCGGAATCTCGACTACAGTCAGGTGTGGGCGGGCGTCCATTGCTGCTCAGGCCGATTCAACCCGCATCCCCGGCCGCGCGAACCATCGCCACGATGTCGGCTTTCACGGCTTCGGGAAGATCGGGCCAAGCGGTCACGATCCGGGCCAGTTCGGGATCATCCGAGACCGTTGTCGGGGAACCAGCAACGGCCGATTTTGGGGCCGCTTTCGGAACTTTGGGGCCAATGGCGACTTTCCCGTTCTGTAAGTCATTGTCGCTATTGTCACTTGCGGCAACCCTGCATCGGTCATCAGAGCCGATTCGTGTTGACTCAATCTGTGGCCGTGCCGAGTATCAAGAAAAAATGTCAAGCCGCGACCAGTGGCCGCGGCTTGACACAGCACACAATCCCGCACTCTTAATTGATTATTGACTGGATTGAATCACAACAAATCCGGTCCCCTTCTCGCCGCGACGCACAAAGAGCAAAATTCCGTCCTGCAACGATTCATTCTTCATCGCTTCGCGGAATTCTTTCGGCGAATTCACGTCCTTCTTGCCGACCTTTTTGATGATCGTTCCGACTCGCAGTTCGGCGGCGTGCGCCGGGCCATTCGGCTTGACCGCGCTGATGACAACGCCGGTTGCATCATTGTCTCCCAGCCGTTTGGCCAGTTCAGGCGTAAGTTGCTGGATTTCGATTCCGAGATCTTCGTAGCTGTCCTCAGATTTGTCGGGTTTGTCAGGCGCGTTGCGGATCGGTTGGGGAACTTGCTTGAGGGAGAATTTTTTGGGCATTTCCCGCATGCGGACCGAAATGGTCTTTCGTCGTCCGTCCCGCAGAATAGTCATTTTGTAGCTCTTCCCAACGGTGAGTCGTTCGGCGATGCCCTGAAGGTTCGGCGGGTCGTGGACCGCCTCGCCGTTCAACGCCAGGATGACGTCGCCCGGTTGGAGGTCCGCTTCGGCGGCCGGGGATTGCGGAAAGATCTGCCCGATAATCACCCCCTGTCCGACCGGAACGCCAAATTTTTTGGCCAGGTCGTTGCTCGCCGGTTGGATGCTGATACCGAGATAGGCCCGTTTGACCTCGCCCTTGTCGATCAGTTGCTGCGCCACCCAGTTGGCCATTTTCATGGGGATCGCGAAACCGACGCCGTTGGACCCGCCGGTGTGCGTGGAAATGGCTGTGTTGATAGCGATCACCTCTCCGTTGAGGTTCACCAACGGACCTCCGCTGTTGCCGGGGTTGATGGCGGCATCGGTTTGCAGATAGCCCTCACGTTTGTTGATTTCCGGTCCACGGCCTTTAGCGCTGATGATTCCGTGGGTGACGGTCATGTCGAGACCGAACGGGCTGCCGACCGCCAGTACCCAATCGCCGATTTCCATCAGATCGCTGTTGCCCAGCGGGACGGCTTGGAGGTCCTGCGGGGCGTCGATGCGAATGATGGCCACGTCGGAGAGCGGATCGGATTTGACGTCGGTGGCCAAAAACTCGCGGCCATCTTGCAGCCTAACTTTGACCTCCTCGGCATTTCGGACCACGTGGCTGTTGGTCATGATGATGCCAGCCGCATCGATGACGAACCCGGAGCCTTTTCCACGGGGCGTCCGGAACTTCTGTTCCAGTTCGGGTCGGTTCTTAAAGAGGTCCCGAAACTGCGGGTTGTTCTTGAACAGGTCGTTGAACGGTGAATTTTCGTCAAAGGGGAAGCCAAACTCGCGGGTCACCTTCACCGATTTTCCACGGGTTTCGATCGAGACCATGCCGGGCAGCACAGTGGCAGCCACGTCACGGAAAACACTCGAAAGCTCTCGCGCATTGGCGGCTTGGGGCAGCGCCGTGGCCGGCCCTCGCTGAGCCATTCCCACTGCGGCCCCCACCAGGCAAACGCCTGCAAACATGGTCATCAACCATCTCCGGTTGGCGTGGATCACCGTCATTTCTGTACGCTCCTTTTGTTTGTCGGCCGAAATGTGTTTGTACCGTTTTGTTTCGAACATGTACTTTGTCTGTTAGAGTCTCACCTTGTCACATCTGCGCGCATGTTGCGGAGATCTCAGAGCAGAGAGTCGAGAGCCAGAAAGATCAACATCGATAGATTCTGGCTCTCCGCTCTCGACTCTTGGCTGCGGCCGATAGGCCGCGTTAGGAAAGGGTTGTCACACATTCAATTCAGTTATCGCATTCCCAGGGCGTTCTTGATACTCGATTCTCGAAAATCGATCAACGTGATTTTATCCGACACGCAATGGCGGGTGCTATCGCTCTGGACGTAGAGAATATCTTCTCGTCGATGCCGGACGCTCGCCGCATCGCTCCCGGAGGTAGGAGTGGTGTTCGTGCTACTCGAAAATCATTACGTTGAAACGCCGGCGATCGTTTGCTATCGGTGCGGCAATTTGTTCACCGCCGTCAAAACAGGCCGTGGTTGCTCTCTCGGTCGATAGGTGGTTGTCGCGGTAGCAGGCAAGAGTCCTTGTGATCTTGCACTCGGTCGCCGACATGTTGACAATAACTCAAGCCGTGATTCTAAAATGAGTTGCGAACCGTCGCTGCCCAGCCATGCCGAGCAGCGGTGAGATCACTTTCGAGCGTTTTGAGTTTTCAGGTTTCTTCGCTTTCAGCCGTCTCGAATCGTGCGCAAAATTGCCGGTCCGCCCACAGTTCCAGCCGGCTCACAGCGAACGTTTGATGGCCATATAAACGTCGTACTTGTGAGAATTGTTGCATGTCGGACCACACCGCGGCCTCAGTTATCGAACAAAGCAAACACGACTGTGAAGCCGCCTTGCAATACGAGTTTCGCAACCGCGAATTGCTGGAACATTGTCTGACGCACGCTTCGGTGGCGACGACCAGGCTGGCCTCCAACGAACGGCTGGAATTCCTGGGCGATTCGATTCTGGGAATGATCGTCTGCGAGTTGCTCTACCACCGGTTCCCCGAGTTTCCTGAAGGAGAGCTGACTCGCTTGAAGTCGATGCTCGTCAGCCGGCTGACATGTGCCGACATCGCCAGCCGGGTGGGCCTCGAATCGTGCTTGCTGTTGGGCAAGGGACTGGCCAGTTCGGCAGAGATTCCGTCATCCATCAAAGCCGCCGTCGTCGAGGCCCTGATCGCCGGCGTTTATTTCGATGGAGGTCTGGAAGCGGCCCGCCGCCTCGTCGAGAGGTTGATTGCTCCCGAACTGGAGCGCGCGACTCAAAAAACGCACATTCAAAATTACAAAAGCCTGCTGCAGCAGCTAACGCAGAAGATGACCGGCCAGACACCGGTGTACCAGGTGATCGATGAAAAAGGCCCCGACCACTCGAAATGTTTTCTGGTATCGGCCATGATTGGTTCGCAGACGTTCCCTGCAGCCTGGGGACCGAACAAAAAGGAAGCCGAGCAAAACGCGGCCAAAAACGCCCTGCTGGAAATTCAGGGTGAGGAACCGTAGGGTGACCTGTGGCCACAGCCAAGGTGGAATTTCGAGATCCGAAAATCGAAACAATTCCGGATTCTCTAATTCCAAATAGCACAGGTGGCACCGCTGAGACCAGCCAGCAAGACGTCTCAGGGCCGCATCCAACCGGCTTCGCTTTCACGCGACAGCCTGTCAGCACAACCGCAAAGAATACAAGAAGCGGTCGAAAACCTCGACCGCTTCTTGTTCGTTGTGGCAAATCGAATCGTTTCGTCGAAACGAACGGCTTTACCGCCTCTTCTTGGCCTTCTTCTTGACCGCCTTCTTTTTCGCTGCCTT
>CAUZTK010000316.1:0-4021 GCA_963582395.1 Planctomycetota bacterium
GACGTATTGGTCAGATTTCCAGCAGCCTCAGTACAGCCAGTGTGAGCCCCGCCAGACAGGCAGCCAAATAGGTCCAGTTCCGTGCCTGCACATTTCGCCGCAGCGCCGATTTTTCCTCGCGCTCGACATCATATTTCGCCCGCAGGCGCAATCGCTCGTTGATCCACGACAGACACTTGACGGGGATGTCATCGTTGGGATATGCAGTGGTCAATGTTGGTACTCCAATATGCATGGCCGCATTTTGTGTTTCCGCGGGTCGCTGACAAACAATCAAAGCCGCTGCCGAGATTTCGTAGATGGACCGCTCGCATTCTCTACCGAAGTTAACGCGACGGCGGCAATCGTTGCCGGTCTGCGGAAATCTCTGGGCTTTGACCTTCGCGTCGTTGCAACCACCGTGTTCTTCTTCCGTATCGACTACAACCTTTTTAGACTGCCAGACATTTGCTAATTTTATTCAGAAAAGTTGGCGAGGCTGCCGCCTTCTTTTGCGTTTTTCGTTCTTTGCCGATTTGCCGGAATGTTTCACCACAGAGTCACGGATTCACGGAGATTTCCAGAACAACCAGTGCGTTTTCAAGATACGTCGCCCTGCTTCGTGATGACGAGGAAACAGATCGAAAAGCAACGGATCTACCAATCAATGGCGCCCGTCCTTTTTTTCGTGTCCTCTGCCCTCACTAAAGGGAGATCATCCCGATTCTTGCAGTCGAGTCGGAAGCCGTGTAAAAGCGGTTTGATGGTTCTGAGAGATTTTATGTTTGACCTATTTTTTCAGAGTATATGAAGATCGATGACAACGAATCGGCGGCGTCTGAAACCGTATCCTGCGGCGGCTTTTGCCCCACGTGCATCTCAGCCTGCCGCCGGTATCGGTGGTCAGTGGGAAATGGCGATCACCGGCGATTTGACCGACAAACAAGCGGAACTGATCGGCCAGCTTATTGAGGTCCCGCCCCGAAGCCGAGGTACGATATTTTTCGACTCGTGCGGTGGCAGCGCTTATGTGGGTCTCGCGCTGGCCAGTCTGATCCGTCTGCGCGGACTCGATGCCGTCGGCGTAGTCGCTAGTGAATGTTCTTCGGCTGCGCTGCTTCCCTTGGCCGCTTGCCGAAAGCGTTTTGTGACATCGCACTGCACGCTGTTATTTCATCCGGTCCGCTGGCAGAGCGACGACGAAGTCCGCCTGGAAGAGGCGGCCGAATGGGCGCGTCACTTTCAGGTCATGGAACAGGACATGGACGGTCTACTGGCCCGACTGCTCGATTTTCCGAAAGAAAAGCTCGACGCCTGGACGCGTCCCGGCCGTTTCGTCACCGGCACCGAATTCGTCGAAGCAGGGCTAGCCAAACTGGTGGACCTGTTTTCGGGTGACATCTGGAGCCAAATTTTACGGGGCTGACCGTCAGTCGCCGATACTGTCTATGCTCCTCTTGTGCGGTCTCCGGCTTTGATTCATTCCGGGCGTTCACTGCCGTTTCACCCAGATCGGCGACCCCCAAGCAATTGCGCCGTCCTGTTGGACCAGCCGAATGTAATAATAACTAGTTCCGCTCAGCGGTTTGAGATCGACGCTTTGCAATTCCAAGCGGCGGAGGTTGGGGCGCAACGTCTCGATGATCTGCCCCGAGCGGATCACCTGAATTTCCTGGATCGGAGCAGTCCCTTCCGCCCGGATGCTCAGGGTGACCGAATCGTTGTCGAGGTTCGTCTCTTCGCCCATCAGCGCGCTGCCGATCCGCACGTCCAACCCGATCCGCTCGGTTGCGGCATAGGTTCGTCGCGCCCCAAGCCCCTCGAAGATGGCTTCCTGCGTCTTTTCGGTAGCCCAGACACAGGCGTACGACATGTGTGTTGACATGTGGTCGCTAGAGGCGATAAAACCCAGTCGATTCCCTTTTCGTAAGGCGTACCACAGCGACGCCTCTTCCGCGACGCCGCTGCCGGGGCGTTCGTAGGACCGTCGAAGGCCCTGAAATATTTCGGCCACAGGCTCCATCTGAGGGTCGGCGTAGGTCCAAGTTCCGCGTATGGCTGCTTTCGAATACTCCGGTGTGTGCGCTGCAGTCAGTGCGTCACCCCGTCTTTTCATCCAGGGGTAGAGCGTGGTATCAGGATTGGCATCCTGACGCGGCAGGTCGCTGCCGATGTAGTAGTGATCGCTCGGGTTCACTTCGGCCCCGCGATTCAGGAAGAAGACGTTCCGGTGTCCGCCGCCGGCCGAAAGATTGCTGCGCTCGTATCCGTAAATCGGAACATACCGTCCGGGGATATGAAAGTGATCGCAGGCCTTCTGAGTTCGCCACCACGAGAACGGATCGATGTCGCGGGTGTGATCGGTGACGGCTAGAAAATCATATTCAACGGCATCGAGTGCGTAGCGGTGTGCGTCGGTCAGAGAGCCGTCGATGGTGGGCATACAGCGGCTGATGTTGGTGTGGCGGTGCAGGTCGTCGAAGTAGACGTGATAAGTTTTTCCGTCTCGTTCGATGGTCCAATCGATCGACGGGGTGGGAGTCGGTTTTCCGGGAGTCGACTTCGCCGCCGGTTCCAACGATAATTTGGCCGCACGTTCGCGAATCTCCGGAAGTTCGCCGAAATGAACGACGTACTTCCGATTGACCGACGCAAAGCGGTTTCCGTCAGCCCACGCGCAATTCAGTCTTCCGTTCCAGCCGACCGCGATCGAGACGCGCTGGTTTTGTCGTCCCTGACTACGCGGCAATTGAATCGGGTTCAGCCAGCCTTGATCGGTATGTGTTGTTGCATAGATGTTCCAATCGAGGCCTTGGGGTGGATGAGCACAGTAGCCTTGTCGGCACAGGCAAACAGGACCCACAAGCGTCCGTCGCCGTCTCGGGCGAGTTGGGGGTATTCGTAAAACCGCGACGGTTTGGCGGTCGGCTTACGATCGATGACGTGAATTCGGTCGGGAGGCAACTCCTGTGGAAACGGGGCCGCGGGTTCGAACACCTTTCCATCGACCACGGCCCGCAGTTCGATGCGCCGGCTGGCGTGCAGCGGTTCGGTGTAGCGGCCGCCGTCGAGTGTGGGGCCGTTGCGAAAGTCCTTGCCCCAGTTTGGGCCGGCAGCATCGTACGCCACCCAAATACGCTCCTCATCGGCCAACACATTGGCATGGGCCTCGAAGTCTTCGCTGTGGGCCACAAAGATTCGACGGCCGGTGCGATACGAGTTCCCATCCCACTGCACATCAACCAGGCAGACGTCGTAGTTGCCGTTTTCATACGTGTCGTAGCCGATCCACGCCCGGTTGCCCCGGCCAACACTGATCGAAGGCTTCCATTCGTTCGTGGGGCTGCTCGTCACGGCAATGTCTTCCGACCAAGACCCGTTTCGCAGGCACTTGGCAAAGATGTCGCCGTTGCCGTTGCGAAACGATTGCCAAGCCAACCACAGCGTATTGTCCGGGCCAACATTTGCGGAGAGATGGAAATCGGTGCCCTCGGCGGTCGTCAGCCGCTCGGTGTGCCAGCCGTTCGGATCTCGGACTGACGTATAAACGTCCCAGTTCTCGTGGCTTCCCGGTGAGCACCAGACCGCCCGCAAAGTATCGTCTTTAAGCACAAACAGGTGCGCACTGCTGAATTCTTGAGCAACCGTGATCGACTCGCTTCGACTCGCAGCGGCGTCGACGTCCTGGATCAACAGGTGGTCAGACTTCGTCTTTTCGTCGAAGGCGATCCAGGCAACATGCCGGTGACCTCGCGAGTCGACGGCAATGGATGCAAAGTCGTCATCTGTTTCTGTCTTGGTGACGACGGCCTCGGTTCCTAACGGTTCGAGCGTGACCCGACCGTTCAGCACCTCGGTCGGCCGTCCGGGGGTCAACTGAGCCGGCTGGAAGCGAAAGTCTCCTTGCGGAGTCTCGACTGCCACAACCGTCTCGGCCGACGCCTCGACTTTGACCATCAGCCCGCGCATCGGTTCCGCATGAGTCACACGCCGGGCTTTGGCGATTCCGCTCGTGATTTTCCACGAATACGTTTCCGAATCG
>CAUZTK010000317.1:0-4017 GCA_963582395.1 Planctomycetota bacterium
AGCTCCGACTGTCGTGGATGGCCGGGTTTACGTCGGCTCCGACGATGGTTTCGCCTATTGTCTAGATGCCAAGAACGGCCGACTCGCGTGGAAACTGCGGTTGGGACCGGCGGCAGAATGGTTCATCGGTCGCGGCGAAATGATTTCACGCTGGCCCGTGCGGACCGGAATTCTGGTCGACGGCGGGATTGCGTACTTCGGAGTCGGTATCTTCCCGCACGAAAACGTGTATGTGTCGGCCGTCAACGCCGCCGACGGCAAGATCATCTGGAGGAACGATCATATCAGCCACATGGACGCCGGCCGAAACGACCTTTCGCCCCAGGGATATTTGTTGGCCACCGCGGACCGGCTGTTTATTCCGTCTTCCCGATCGCGACCCAGGACCATCGATCGAGAGACAGGTCAGCTTTCAGGCGGCAGCAGCACCTCGCTGAAATTCACGCAGACGATAATCGCCGGCACCGATGCCCTGATCGCCGATGGCAGGCTCCACTCATACTCATTGGGAACGCGACTCGCAGCCGCCGGCGACTCGTCCTACGCCGCGACAGGATCGCAGGTGATGCGGATGAATCGTAAGGAGTTTGCAGCAGCGAGCAACAATAGGTCCCGAATTGCATCGCAGATGCGCGCTCTGTCGCGAAAACTTCGTGGAGCGGGAAACAAAGCGGACGTCATCAAGCAGCAAATCGCCGAACTGAAGAAACAATCGAAGGCCACCGAAAATGACGGCATCGTCTGGAAGACGCCCTCTAGCGCCGAAGCGGCACTGATTGTCGCCGGAAACATTGTCTTTGCCGGCGAGAAGGGGGCCGTCACGGCTTTCGATGCGGCAAAAGGAAATCAGGTTTGGAAGGTCGACGTCGACGGTGATGCCCGCGGTCTGGCGGTCGCGAACGGCAATCTTTTTGTCAGCACTACCACCGGAAAGATTTATTGCTTTGCGAATGGAGCAAGCCCGTCCCAAGGCAGCGTGGCGAAGCCGGGTGAAAACTTTGTCAAAAGTCCCTTCCCCAAAGACAAATGGACCCGAATGTACGAGCAAGCCGCCGAACAGATCCTGAAGCACCCGAACGTCTCGCGGGGGTTCTGCCTCATTGTCGGCAGCGAAAACGGCCGGTTGGCCTATGAACTGGCCAAACGCAGCGAACTGAAAATCTACGGTGTCGAGCCGGACGAACAGAAGATTCAGGCCTCCCGCCGCGCTCTGTCGGCCGCCGGCGTTTACGGCAGCCGGATCACCGTACATCAGGGCGACCTGTCGGCCATTGCGTACTCGAACTACTTTGCCAACCTCATCGTCTCCGATCGCGCTCTGCTGTCCGGCCGGATTCCCGGTTCTCCCGCAGAGTTGGCGCGTCATCTGAAACCGGCCGGCGGTGTCGTTGTGCTCGGTCAGCCTGAGAAATCTCCCGGCGCAACCATTGCGCGTGCCGATTCGCAAGATTGGCTCAAGCGGACGAATCTCGGCAAGCAGGGCACAATTCGATCGTCCGGTTCCTGGCTGTCGCTCACTCGGGGGACGCTGCCGGGTGCGGGGAATTGGTCGCACCAGTATGGTGAACCGGGCAACACGGCCAGCAGCGGCGACAAACTGGTCAAAGGCGGGCTGGGCGTCCTGTGGTATGGGGATCCGGGACCGGACAGGATGGTCAACCGCCATCAGGGGGCCGTCGGTCCGCTGGTCGTCAACGGACGGATGTTCATTCAAGGCACCGACAGCCTGTTGGCTTACGACACCTATAACGGCCTGTTCCTCTGGGAGCATGCAAACCCGAAGGCAGTCCGCACCGGTGTCTTTCAGAACCGCACTCCCGGCAACCTGGCTGCCAGCGGCGACAGCCTGTTTCACATGGTCCGGGACAAAGTCATCCAGCACGACGCTGCCACAGGCAAGATCAAAGCAACGCACGGACTGCCTTCGGGGGTCGATGCCAAGACCCATGCGTGGGGCTATGTGGCCTTCCGCGACGGCCTGCTGTTCGGCACGGCTACGGTTCGTGAAGTGATAGAGCGACAACGGCGGCGGCGCGGAAATCCCGGAACTGCCGCCACGGATGCCATATTCGCCATCGACACCAAGACCGGAAAACACCTCTGGATGCACCAGGGCAAGAGCATCGCGCATCAGACAATCGCACTCGGCAAGGATCGCGTTTTCTTCATCGACAGCACCATCACCAGCGAACAACGGGCGGACATCCTTGCGCAGGACAAGACGGAACTCAAAGAGCTGACGGGCGAAGCGGCCAAACGTGCGGAAGAACGAATGAAAAATCTCGACGTTCGCCGCACCGTCGCACTCGATGCACGCACGGGAAAAACAGTCTGGTCCAAACCGGTCGATGTCACCGACTGTAGCGACATCGGCATCGGCGGGGGCAAGTTGACGCTCATGCAAGTCGATGATGTATTGATTCTCGGCGGAGCCAACGCGAACGGACACTATTGGCGGCAGTTCGTTAGCGGCGAATTCAAGCGCCGGCGGCTCGTCGCGCTTTCGGCCAAAGACGGTTACAAGCTTTGGTCCAAGGATGCCAACTATCGGCATCGGCCGATCATCATTGGCAGCCGCGTGATTGCCGAGCCGTGGGCATTCGACCTCGCTTCCGGCGAGCAACAGATGCGCGCCCATCCGCTGACGGGAAAAGAAGTCCCGTGGAGTATCATGCGTCCCGGTCATCATTGCGGAATGTTAACCGGCTGCGACAACATGCTCCTATTCCGCTCCGGCTTCACCGGCTTCTACGACTTAAAGGCGGATGCCGGCACCCGCCATTTTGCCGGTCACCGACTCGGCTGCTGGATCAACGCCATCCCCACCAACGGGCTGGTAGTCATTCCCGAAGCGAGTGCCGGTTGTGTCTGTATGTTCTCGATCGCCTCGACTATCGTGTTGGAGCCGCGCGAAGAACGGCGCCCGTGGACTCTTTACAGCGGCGTGGGCGCGACGACACCGGTCAAGCAGATGGCCCTCAATTTCGGCGCCCCCGGAGACCGCCGCGACGACCGCGGCAAGCTGTGGCTGGCCTACCCGCGGCTGATCCCCAACCGCGGACTGAATACGAGTTTGGACCTTTCATTCAAACTTGACATCAAGTTTCTGCCCGGCGGCAGATTCTTCAGCAATGACGGAGATGCTGCGGAAAGCAGTTCGTCCGAGTTGGCCTGGGTTGCTTCTTCGGGCGGACGCGGACTGACACGATGCACAATCCCGTTGCTGGGGAAAGACGACAAGCCGGCGACGTACACCGTTCGTCTTTTCTTTTCAGCCGCCGGCAACGACAAGCCCGCGCAGCGTGTCTTCGACGTTCGCATGCAAGGCAAGACGGTCCTGAAAAACGTCGATGCCGCCGAACAGCCGGAAAAGGAACCAATGCTCCTGGTGCGCGAGATCAATGACGTGGCCGTGACCGACACTCTCGTTATCGATCTTGTGCCGAAGGTTCAGAAATCCGACACCGCGCAGATGCCGATTCTCAGCGGAATCGAATTGCGGCGCACAGACCCTGTGAAGTAGCGACCGGAGCGAGGCGGTCCGGAAGTTATTCCCGTAGGGTCAAAAAACTGTGCGCCGTGAAAGCCGGCGGTTTCCAGTGGGTGCAAATCCCCGTAAGGTCAAAATATTGAAACGACGTTCAAGCGTTTCCCTATTACCACTTTGAAGTTGATTTCATCACCGAATCTCGGCCGATCTCTCTATCGGGATCGACGAAGTGAGTGTGATTCTCAAGCCCAGCACGTACCGCGACCGTGGAATCAGTCGCAACCCTTGCAGTCAGCTCTCATGCAGCGTCGCGATAATAGTACCGCAGCATACCACCGAGTCGCTCGCGGCATTTGATGTTGCCGACAACCTGGCCCACTTCGTCATCCGGTTCGATGAGCTGATTGTCGAGCCCCTGATGGTTTCTCTCGGCATGATAATGCTCGAGGAAAGCGTCGACAGCTCGTCTCAGAGATTTCTCACCGAAGAAGATCATTCTCGAAAGGCTCTCTGACTTGAGACTTTTC